>JBBSDT010000085.1:0-10842 GCA_038240405.1 Ignavibacteria bacterium | reverse complement strand
TTTTAAAAATAAAATTCATTGCTTACTTTCTATTTTTAAATTTTCTTTTCTTTCTAGGGTTTAATTTTTTTTATACGGCATTCCCTATTCACGTGATACAAAAACTGGGATGGAATGTTACCCAAATGGGAATTTTTTTCTCTATCTTAAGTCTTATGATGGTCGTTGTTCAGGGTCCGGTACTTAATTTCGCTTCAAAGAAATTTTCAGACAGCATTTTAATTTTAGTCGGAACCATAATACTTGGGACAAATTTTATTCTCCTTCTTTCAGATAACATGCTGGTTCTATATATGGCTGCAGTATTGTTTGCGCTTGGAAATGGTTTGATGTGGCCTTCATTCCTGTCACTTCTTTCAAAGGTTGCGGGTAGGAAATATCAGGGGGCTGTACAGGGATTTACAAGCAGTTCAGGTGCACTGGCAAGTATAATAGGATTGGTTGCCGGAGGTTTGCTTTATAGCACTCTCGGAGCTGCTACTTTCCTGATATCTGCAGCTATAATTTATATCGCGGCATTTCTTTCTTTTAAACTTACTTCCATAGAAAAAAATCTTGCTGCATCTCAAAAAACAGGAAGTGAAATGTCCTAAAAGTGGTTAAACTGAATTCCTGTTTTAGCGTTGAATCTTTAAATAGTTAACGGACTTGTAAAATCTTATGGCTAATATATTGAATAAGACATGCTAATCCATCTGCCTTCTCAGAAACGCGGGCTTTGAAAAATCATCATCAATATTAAGATCATCGAATCCAAAGTCTTCGTCAACTTCAATTTTGATTTTCTTTACAGGCTCGCTCAGGTCTTCATTTACTTTTACTTCTCTTCTTGTATAAGCAGGTATATCAAACTTTCCAAGTTCATCATGACCTGGAAGTGTGGTAATCTTTCCCTTCTTAGAGTAAATATCAAAGTGCTTTTCTGTTTTTTCATTTTTTAATTCCTCTGTAAAGCTATACTTAGCCAGTTTGTTGAATCCCGTAGCAATAACAGTTACCATAATTTCCTCCCCCATTCTTGAATCTTCTACCAGGCCGAAAATATATTTCGCATCTTCACCTGCAGCGTTTTGAACAATCTCGTTGATCTTCTCTATTTCTCCCATAGTAATTTTCCCGTTGCTGCAAATATTTGTGAGTACACACTTCGAACCCTCGATATTGATTTCATCAAGTACGGGATTTACAAGTGCGTCATTTGCAGCCTTATCCGCTCTTCCCTCTCCGCTTGCAACGCCAGTGCCGATCATTGCGTCACCCATATCCTTCATGATGGTTCTTACATCAGCAAAATCAACGTTTATTCTGCCTGTATCCACTATAATTTTCGAGATACCCTTTGTAGCATTATAAAGAACTCTGTCCACAAGCTCCATTGCTTCAATTTCCATTACATCTTTATCTACTAATTTCAAAATGTTTTGGTTTGGAATTATTATCATACTGTCAACTTCATTCTTTAGCTTTTCCAACCCTTTATTCGCCACTTCCATCCTGGGTTTCCCTTCGAAGCCAAATGGTTTTGTTACTATTGCAACCACAAGCGCTCCCTGACTGCGGGCAATTCTCGCAACAGCCGGCGCTCCGCCAGTCCCTGTACCGCCTCCCATCCCGGCAGTTACAAATACCATATCGCTTCCAGCCAAAGCCTCTTCAATCTCGCCCCTGTTTTCTTCAACGGCTTTAAATCCTTTATCTTCTTCCATTCCGGTTCCCAGACCTTTTGTGAGGCTCTTACCAATCTGGATTTTTAACTCCGCTTTGCTGATTTCCAGGGCCTGAGTATCTGTATTGAGTGCAATAAATTCAACACCTTCGATACCTTTATCAACCATGGAGTTTAAAATATTTCCGCCTGCTCCGCCGACACCTATAACTCTGATCTTAGCTCCATTTTGACTGTTTGTAGCTAGTTTAATAGCCATTCTTAGTTTTCCTTTCTTACTTTATTTAATAAGAGTTATTAATAAGTTTTTTAAGTTACGATATATGTTATTAAATGCTTTCAAGAAATTTCATTGTTACAACTCATCTCTAAATTACGCTTAGTATTTTATAGCTCATCAAACCATTCTTTCACTTTGGAGAAAATCCCTTTTACAGTTAATGTTTTTCTTCTCCTGCTTTTTCTAATTTCTGAAAATTTGTTAATATCATTCATGGATTTCAAACGATGAAGTACCAATCCTACACCGGTTGCAAATATCGGATTTTCCACTTCCTTTATCAGACCGCCCGTTAAGCCGGTAGGAATTCCAAGATTTACTTCCATTCCGAGTATGTCTTCCGCAAGTTCCTTAGTTCCTTTTATAAGAGATCCTCCGCCAGTGATAACCACACCGGCATGCAGCTCTTTGGCGATTTGCGAATTCTGAATTTCAATTGCTGAGAGTTCAAAAATATCCTGCATCCTTGCCTGTATTATTCTTGCGAGTATACTTTTGCTGGTTCGTTTAGGTATCTTTCCTTTTATTGATTCAACCGTAATCTCTTCGTCATTCAAAATTTCAGAAACCATTGCGTAACCAGATTCTCTTTTTATCCTTTCGGCTTCGACTTCCGATATACCCAATGCCTCGACGATATCATTCGTTACAAGATTTCCTGCAATGCCAATTCCTGCTGTATATTTTAAAACTCCTTTTTTAAATACTGCAATATCCGAAGTACCTCCTCCAATATCTATCATTGCAACTCCAACTTTTTTCTCGGTCTCATCAAGAACAGCATATGAGGATGCGACCGGTTCAAGCACAATGTCATCGATATCAACTCCACAGCTGGTGACGCATTTAGAAAGATCATCGATCGAGGAAACTAGGCCTGTTATGATATTTACTTTTGCTTCAAGCTTAATACCAAACATACCAACCGGAGTTTCAAATATTCCATCTTTGCCATCAATAATATATTCCTGCGGTATCACATCAATAATGGTGGTATCACTTGGCAGTTTCATGATCTTAGCCTGTTCAATCAATCTTATTATATCTTCTTCCTGTATTATCCTGTCTGAATTATTAATTCCGATTATGCTGCTTGACTGAATACACCGTATATAGTGTCCGGCGATGCCAACGGAGACTGCGTTTATACTTACTCCGGAATTTAATTCGGCTTCCTCCAATGCAGCTTTTATTGATTCAGTCGTTTTATTCGGATTTACCACAATTCCTCTATGCAAGCCGAACGACGGAGCTTTACCAATGCCAAGAATATCAATATTATTATCTTCCTTTACACGGGCAACTATTACACAAATTTTCGTTGTTCCTACATCAAGTCCGACTATGATGTCTTCATCAGTCTGGTGCTTCGTTTTCTTTTTAGCTGCCATTATTAATTGTTAAAATTTACTATCACCTGATTTGCAAAACGCAAATCCACATATTTTACCGAACTCTTTAAGTGATCATTAAGACATTGCTTCAAATAATATTCAAACACTGTTAGTTTATTTAGCAATAATTCCTGGTATTCTTTATTGGAAATGCTTTCTGTGCTGAGTCTTGGAAAATAAAAAGGACTCGAATCTTCAGTAAGATATACAATTATTTTACTGCTATCGGATAAATTCACCTCAGAAATATTGTTGTATGCGATTTTACTTTTCTTATATGCATTCAATATCAGAAATACCGCTAAACGGAGATCTTCTTTATTAAATTTTTTCACCGGATTGGGATTATTTTCTATTCTTATTCCGCTAATAACAGGAAGGTCATACATCTTTGAAGAATTTTTAAAAGGAAAAACATCGAGTTCATCATCCAGCAGATTAATTTCATTATCACTGTTCAGAATCGCAACAGGTCTTTTTTCTATAATGTCAATTTTCAACTCGGACGGTAATTCCTTGCTGACAAAAACCTTTTTAATTTCAGGATGTCTTGAAATTCTATCCTGAATATTATCAATATTAACATCTTCAGAATTTATCAAAGTATCTTTTAGTCTGGCAATGTTCATTATCTCTTCACGGGGTATTGTATAATTCCCGGTGACGGTAATTTTTTCAAACGTATTTCCGCTTCTCCATTTCAAGGATATTAATGCAAGTGCAGCAATGAATAAAATGAATAAGATTAAAATTATTTTTTTACTGTTCATAATGGTACAGACCAGTTTAATTTTGTCTTTATTCTCTTTACGAACTTATCGCACAATTCCGTTATATCACCCGCTCCCTGAAATATTATCATGTCCCCATCTTTCATAATTTTTTCCAGTTCATCCAAAATCTCCGTCTTATCCTCGAAGTAAAAGCCTTGTTTACCGGATGTCATATCCTTACCTGATCCGGCTTTAGTACAATCAATAAATTCATCAAGTATTAACTGACTGCTGACTCCCGGTATTTCTTCTTCCCTTGCAGGATAAATTTTTGCAAGTATTAAAATATCAGTCCCTGAAAACGCTTCTCCAAACTCTTTAAAAAAATCGTTTGTCCTCGAGTACAGATGCGGCTGAAATACTGTTATTATCCTCCCGGACCCAACTCTTTTAATGGCATTCAGACTTGCTTTTACCTCAGCCGGGTGATGAGCATAATCATCATAAATTTTCATACCACTATCAAATTTAAGCTCAAGCCGCCTCTTTACACCGTTAAAATTTTTTAAACTTTCATAGATTATTTCATCGCTCACTCCGACTTCCCTTGCCGCCAGATATGCTGCACCTGCATTCAGCATGTTATGCTTACCTAAAATGCTTAATCTCATCTCGTCTCCATCAATACTAAATCCCACTGTTTTTTTACCATAACCAAGATCTTCAATTATATGACCGTTGTTTTTTCCAAATCCATATAATAATACCTTTTTTGTGTCCTTGAGGGTTTCAACAACGTTAATATCATCACCACAGGCAATTACTTTCAAATCAGGCTTGCCCATTTCTATAAATTTTTTAAAGTTATTTTGTATGTCCTCAATATCTTTATAAATATCGAGATGATCGGGATCCATATTTGTTATAATAATTATGTCAGGATGCAATTCCAAAAAACTCCTGTCATATTCATCGGCTTCGACAACAGCAAAATTGCTCTTACCAATTCTTGATGAACCGCCTTCAAGAAAATCAACATTCCCGCCGATAAAAACGGTTGGATCATTTCTATTTTCCATTAATATTTTTGCAATCAATGCTGTTGTGGTTGTTTTACCATGTGTACCGCTTACGGCAATTACAAATTTTTTATTGACAATATTGCCGAGGGCTTCAGCCCTTTTTATCAATGTAATATCAAGTCTCTTTGCTTTTTGCAACTCTGGATTATCATCTTTCACTGCTGATGAATATATTACAAGCCCGATATCCTCGCTTAAATTACTTTCGTCATGTCCAATGAAAATCTTGATCCCGAGACCTCTGAGTCTCCTCGTTACCGCACTGCCTAAAAGATCGCTCCCGGAAACCTGGTGATTTTTCCTGAGAAGATACTCTGCAATGCCGCTCATTCCAATGCCTCCCACACCAATGAAATGAATTTTTTTTGTCCCGTCAAGAATATTTACTTTTCCGCTCATGTCTTTTAAACCAGACCTTTCGAAATATTCTTGAATTCATTCATCAGCTCTTTTTCATGCTGAAAGTCATTTAGCCTGACTCGTAACAATCTTTTTCTGTTTCTTAATTTTAATTTAACAATTCGAACTACGCTTCTTTCTTCGTTCATTCTTCTTTTCTCCCTGGAAAATCTTAAATGCATTATTTCTTTTATATTAACTACTCTTTGCCCGAATCTGTTTTTAAAAATTAGATTTGAATCATCAATAATTATTTCCCTTGCCCTTATTGTATTGGAAAGTAATATTATCAGGAAAAAAAGAATGAACAATGTAATGATGTAAATTATCGGATCTTTAAGTACAACTTCGAATCTTTCCTGAAAAAATTTCCCTTTAATAAGGATATAAGCAATTAATGTAATGAAATAAATTATCAGTGACTTGTAATAAAAATCTAATTTATATTTATAAATTCTTTTGTCCATTCAGATCTATTAGTTTTATTGCCTCATACGCAATCTTAGAAGCAGCATCAGGATCGGAAAATTTATTTACATTTTCTCTTATAATTTCAAGTCTCTTTTCATCATTTATCAATTCCATTATAAGATCAGGCAATTTTTTCGCAACCTCGTTTTGTAAAATAACAATTGCCGCTCCGCTTTTCTCTAAACTCCTTGCATTCAATTCCTGATGATTTTCTGCAGAAGCCGGCAAGGGAATCAGAACCGATACAAGCTTCAAATATGCAATTTCCATTATGCTTGTTATTCCGGCACGGCATATTATTATTTCACTTGCAGAGTAAGCATACTCAATATTGTCAATGAACTCAAAAATTTTAATCCTCTCGCTTAAATAAGCAAATTCAATTTTAATTTTCTCATAGTCTGTCTTTCCAGTCTGCCAGATAATATTCAAATTATTTTTATATAATCTTTTTGCAATATTCACTATCTCATTATTTATTCCTTTTGCACCCTGACTTCCTCCAAAGATGAATATTGTCTTCTTATCCTCTGGCAGTTCAAAATATTCCAGCGCTTTTTTTTTGTCTATTTTTTTTAAAGAGCTTCTTATCGGGTGCGAAATTTTAACTACATTATCCTTTCTTTTAAGATAATTCCGTGTCTCTTCAAAATTTATAACCACTTCATTAACTCTGGATGCAAGGAATTTAACTGTCTTTCCTGCGAATGAATTACCTTCCTGTAACAGAACGGGTATTTTCATTCTTGTCGCCATATATATTACCGGTCCGCATACAAAGCCGCCGGTGCCAATAACAATGTCAGGATCAAAAATCTTTATAAGTTTTCTGCATCTTCTTAATGCAAGAACAAACTTATAGGGCAGCTTATAATTTTTACCGAATTTACTTCTGTCAAATCCTGTGATGTCAATGGTTTCTAGCCGGTAATTATTTGAAGGAACAATTTTTTCTTCTATCCTGCCCTTAGCGCCAATAAATAAAATTTCAGCTTTTTTGTCTAACTTTTTAATTTCATCTGCTATTGCAATTGCCGGGTAAATATGTCCGCCAGTTCCGCCCCCGGCAAATATATATTTCATTATTCGATGATTAGCCCTTCATCAATCTCCTCTCTGTGCGATGAAATATTCAACAATACTCCGATTGCAGCAGCACTGAAGATAATCGAAGTTCCTCCATAGCTGACAAAGGGTAACGTAACTCCGGTGGTAGGAATTACACCGCTGGCAACACACATATTCACTACAGCATTCAAAGTGATCAGAGTTGTAATTCCAAACGCTAGATATTTTCCGAATTCGTCTTTACATTCCTTCGCAATTTTATATCCCCTGATTAATATTAAAATGTATAAGCTTAAAACAATCAAAGTGCCTATAAATCCATATTCTTCGCCAATTATGGAGTATATAAAATCCCCGTGCGCTTCGGGTAAAAAGAAATCGCGCTGGTTTGAATTGCCGGGACCTATTCCAAATAAACCACCGTTACCAAATCCAATCAATGCCTGCTGCAACTGATAACTGGAGTTACCCCCTGACTTATATTCGGAGTATGATGTTATTCTTTCCATAATGTAATCTTTTGATAAAATAAAAAGAACTGACCCGGGCAAAAGAGCAAGCATGGTTAGAATTATATGTTTTCTTTTGGCATCTGATAAATAAATCATTAGCATGCAAGTAGTAAAAATTATGATTGATACAGAAAGGTTAGGCTGTATCAATACCAATCCCGTAACCATCATCACATAAAAAATTATTGGAAGATATCCCTTGTATAATAACCCTATGTAGTCTTTTTTCTTTGCAAGCAGGTTAGCAACATATACAATTATAGCATATCGGGCAAACTCTGACGGCTGGAAGCTTACCGGTCCCAGGTTAATCCATCTGCTCGCTCCCTTGATCGGTCCCCTTCCGCTGAAAAGAGTAAACATCAACAATAAAATTGTAATCCAGATTAATAATTTTGAAAAACTTTCAAGATATTCGTAATCTATCCTTGCTGCAATAAAGATAATTACTATTGAAATCACAATTTTTATCGCATGCTGTTTGAATAAATAATCACTATCCTGAAATTTTTCCAATGCAAATGTCGAACTTGCACTGTAAACAACACCTATGCTGAATATCATCAGCAGTAAAACCGGCATTAAGATCCATACATCTATTTTATATTTATGAGTCAATTATAAAAGATTGTTTACAAATTTTTTGAATTCTTTTCCTCTGTGCTCGTAATTGTCGAACATATCAAAACTTTTACTGGCAGGGGAGAGAAGCACTATATCTCCGTGTTCGGCTATTTCAAGAGATTTTTTAACTGCTTCTTCCATGGAATTAACTATTGATACTTTTTTGGTATTTCTAAAGTATCCGGAAATTTTTTCTTTAGTTTCTCCGATTGCAATAATTTCTTTTACCCTTTCACTGATGATTTTTTCGACCTTCGAATAATCATTTCCGGTTTCACGCCCGCCGAGAATTAATATGATGTTTGCATCGAAGGATTCAAGAGCAACAATTAAAGAATCAATATTTGTTGATTTAGAATCATTGAAAAAGCTAACATCATTAATTTCTCTCACAAATTCCAATCTATGCTCTACTCCGGAAAATTTCATTAAAGTATTTCTTATGAATTCCTTTTTTATTTCAAAAGCCTTTGCAGAGATAATTGCTGCAAGAGAATTATATAAATTATGATTTCCCCTTATATTTATTTCTCTTATGTCCATTATTTCTTCCTCGATATTTTTCGATTTATCAAAATAAATTATTTTTCCACTGCTTACAAAACTTCCCAAATTAATATTTTCTACAATAAGATTTTGTTTTATGCTAAAGAATGCTTTACTTGGTTCTATACTTTCAACACTTTTTCTCAATAATTCATCATCATAATTTACAACTATTAAATCTTCTTTAGTCTGGTTCTTCGTTATCTTTAACTTTGCCGAAAGATAATTTTCAAAGCTACCATGCCAGTCAATGTGATCCGGAGTAATATTTAATACAACTGATATTTTAGGGTTAAATTTTTCAATGTTATCCAGTTGAAAACTGCTAACTTCCAGAACTATAATCGAACTGCTTTTTGTCTCATCTACAACTTCTGAAAAAGCCAGACCGACATTTCCGCAGACTTTGGTTTCAAATCCTGCCTCCTTAAATATCTCACCTGTCAAAATAGTTGTAGTAGTTTTTCCATTCGTTCCTGTGATGGCTATGACAGGACATTTGCAAAACCAGTAAGCGGCTTCGATTTCGGAATAAATTTTCTTGTTAAATTTCCGGGCTTTAGTTATCACATCACTATCAGGATAAATCCCCGGACTTTTAATAAAAATATCATTTTCAAAAATCTTTTCGGAATGCTCTCCTAATTCATAATCAATCTTCTCCTTTTTTAAAGTATCTTCGTCAAAAGATTTCAATTTACTTTTTTCAGTTGAATCGCTTATGAAAACTTTCGCTCCCTTTTTTTTGAGAAGTTTTGCTACTCCGATGCCGCTTTTTCCTGCACCCAGGATTGTGAAAGAACTTGTTTTAAAATCCATTATCTGATCTTCAAAGATGCTAAAGCCATGATTGCCAGTATTATCGCCACTATATAAAATCTTATAACTATCTTTGGTTCTGCTATTCCTTTCATTTCAAAATGGTGGTGTATCGGAGCCATTCTGAAAATTCTTCTGCCTTCCCCAAATCTTTTTCTTGTATACTTGAAGTAATATCGTTGAATTATCACTGAAATTGCTTCAACAAAAAAAACCCCACCCAGCAAAGGAAGCATAAATTCTTTCTTGACCAGTACACACAAGGTTCCGACTGCTCCTCCTAATGCAAGTGAACCTGTATCTCCCATGAAAACCTGAGCGGGATAAAAGTTATACCAGAGAAACCCTAAGGCGGCACCGCTCAGCGCTGCGCAATATATCGCAAGCTCTCCGTTTCCTCTCAAATAAAGTATGTTTAAATATTTGGCGGTCTCTATGTTTCCGGATACATAGGCAATTATTCCTAACGTAAGAGCTACAACACATACTGTACCTGTTGCCAATCCATCCAGTCCGTCCGTAAAATTAACAGCATTTGAAGTTGCAACAATAATAAAGACAACGATAGGTACATAAAGATATGAAAAATTAAACTGATAACTCTTCAAAAATGGTACTGTTGTTATGGAATGTATACCGTCAAATTGTGGCAAAAAATATATAGCGCATCCAACAATTAATCCAACTGTGATCTGACCCAGCAGTTTATACCTTTCTGCAAGCCCCTTTTTATATTTCTTTATGACCTTAAGGTAATCATCTGAAAATCCTACAATACCCAGCGCCACAGTGACAAACAAAATTATAAGTACATATATATTACTCAGATCCCCCCAGCACAATACGGGTATCAACACAGAAAATAAAATTATGAAGCCTCCCATAGTCGGTGTTCCGGCTTTTGACCAATGAAACTGAGGACCGTCTTCTTTCCTTGCTTCCCCAATTTGCCTGCGTTGCAGAATTTTTATTATCTTTGGTCCAAGTATGAAGCTTATTAATAATGCTGTAATAGCCGAAAGAGCCGCTCTGAATGTAATGAACCTGAAGATTTCAAAACCCGGCGGGTTGAACTTTGCATTAATAAGTTCAGCTAATTTATACAGCATCTTTTAGTTTCCGGTTATTCCTTCAATTATTTCTTCCATTTTCATACCCCTCGAACCCTTTACATAAATGATATCATTTTCTTTCATGTTTTTCTTTAACATTTCAATGAGATCCTCTTTAGAGTCAAAATAAAAATTTTCCTTTATATTTTTTGCATT
>JBBSDT010000084.1:0-10853 GCA_038240405.1 Ignavibacteria bacterium | reverse complement strand
TTAATAACATTGAATATTGTGTTGATAACATTGATACAAAATCAAAGAACAAAATTAAAAATGAATTAAAATCTTTATTAAACAAAGCTGCCTGATTTCAGGCGGTCAACTTGAGTAATTAATAAATAATATAGAGTGATTGAATTTTGATTAATTCCGGATTATTAAACTATTTAATAAAGAAATTATTTTTTTATACTTCTAACAAAGTAAATATAGTCCGTAAAGGGTAAAGTCTTCATGATCTGCTTCAAATCAGAAATTATCTGTCCTCTGTGATATGCCGAGTGAATTATTAAATGAGTCAGTATTTCGTTAATGCTTGACCGAAAACTTTCTCCTTTGGTATTAGTATATACAATTTCAGATTGCAAATCTTTTTCCGGAACACTATTTAAGAATTCATAAAGGTCACCTGAGGATTTTTCCAATACACGGTCTAATTCTGATTTTGCATAAAGTTGCCAGACGGAAATATCCGTGGACAGGGATTTTAATCGGTTTAACCAGATTATACGGGCGTTAATAATATGGGACATCAAGGACAATGATTTTTCCGGAGGCTCTTCCAATTTTATCAGGCAATCTGATATTTCTTTATTAGCCCAGGTATCATATTGAATTAGATTCAGTAAGTACTCTTTCATGATGGTAAACATTTTGTCCCGGGAAGTATTATACAGTACGAAAACCCGAATTTGTTTTTTAAATAAATTTTAGATAAATCCATTATCTTAAAAGTGCATCTATTTTTGTTTATCCGTATAATCCTTCATCTCGTTCCAGCAGGAGTATGGAATGCTGAGGGATAATGAAATACTTTTCTTCTTTATATACAATTTCAATTGCATCTCTTTGCAGGAAGATAGCAAGATCGCCTTCCTTAACCTGTAAGGGGATATACCGGATTTTTTCATCTGTTCTTTTCCATGATTCATCTTCGGCAGGAATTGGTATAGGATATCCCGGCCCTGCTTTCATTACATAACCGCTTTGTACCTGTTCCTTTTCCTGTACTCCGGGCGGAAGATATAAGCCGGTTTTAGTTTTTTCCGAAGGAGATTTAGACTTCAATAAAACCTTATCGCCAACTACAATTAATCTTTCGAGTTTATTCTCTGTTTTAGTTTCCATTGTCTAAGTTATAAATCATTTAAACTGATATTTATAGGTAGAATTTTATACAACCCTGATATGATTGGAGAAAATCCATCCTTTAGAGCCTTTCCAGGCTTCAATTCTATATGCTCCAGTCTCATTGCCATCCCAAATGCAGTCCAGTCCGGTGAGTTCTTCAACACATTTCCCATTATGAATTAATTTGATCTTTGCCTCGGAAGGCAAAAAAGCCCTGAAAATAATTTTTTTCGATTTATTGCTGCCAATTTTTATTTCATCCCCCGATGAATAATGAACCCCTTCATATTCTGCAATGAATCTGAATCCTTTTCCGCTTCCATAATAATTATTTACAATAAAACTCCTTCCC
The DNA here is from genome assembly GCA_038240405.1 of Ignavibacteria bacterium. Taxonomy (GTDB): domain Bacteria; phylum Bacteroidota; class Ignavibacteria; order Tepidaquicellales; family Tepidaquicellaceae; genus JAGPCH01. The sequence goes on along the minus strand of JBBSDT010000084.1, from coordinate 9,364 downwards.
TTTGCCAGAGCATCAACTATCTGCTGTTTGTCAATTTCAAAATTAGTTTTATTTCCGGGTTTAAGTTCCATATCAAGAAATACATGTGTGCGGATGGATTTAAATAAAATTTTATATGCGAATATTTCGAAGACAATTCCCATTATATTGTGTTTGTGAGCGTGAGCATCGATACCTCCTATTGCAACAACCTTCCTCTTCTTATTAAGCTCATCCCATTTTTTCAGAGTTACATCCGGGGGGGCGATAATAGATTTAAGAGGATGAAGAAATCTCTGAAGCTTGTTTGATTCATTCAGTCCTTCGGCCCATTCGCTCATATGATTCCAGATTTCCAATCCGGTGAAATCCTCCGAGTCCCATTCAGTCCATGGATAAGAAGGGAGCTCCCGCAGATGTTTTCTTGTTTCATGAGGATGAGCCAGAAAACCAATACCCCCCTTTTTTTTTATTTCACTCATGTACTCAATTGCTGAGAGCCGGTTTCCAAGATCTCCATCAGGAAGTTTTTCAAATGTTCCAACAACTTCATCCATTCCGAAAACAAGATAATGATTTTTATTTTTAATGTCATTCATTTCATATCCTACTATGAGCATTGTATTGCCATACCATTTCTCATATCCCTTATCTTTTGCTTTCAAAGTATTATGGTCAGTCAGTATTATAAAATCAAGATCTGATTCGCGGGCATGCTGAACTATTTCTTCGACAGAACCTGACCCGTCAGAAAATTTTGAATGCATATGAATGGAGCCTGAATATTCAAACATTTTTATCTTATAAATTTTTGTTTATCCAAAATAACTTTTATATGTTTCCTGAGTTAATGGATTTTTTTCAATGAACGTGATTTGTTCATTGATGACCGAAATAAATATTCAATAACCACATTATGATAAGACCCGTTAATGAAATTAATAAGATTTTTTTATTAAAAGTAATTTTAATTTTATAATTAAATAAACTTGATATAAAAATAAACAAACACATAAAAGCTAAAAATGTAAAGAATATTACCGATGAAGGATTGTAATAAATACTTTTGGAAAAATTGAGCCGGAGCAATTCTGAAAAGGCATGGGACATTCCGCAAAAGGGACAGGGAATACCAAACACATTAAGCATAATGCACGAACTTTGATGCGTAAAAATATTGGGGAAAATCCTGTGTAATATATTAAGCGGATAGAATTCCATGGATAATAAGGCAAAGAGAATGAAGCCTGTTAATAATCCTCTTACTTTCCACGATTCTGCGGCAGAAATTCTTTTTAATAAAATGAAACTCAAGGCTTTTGAATATTTTTCTTATTTAAGATCGAAACTCCCAGTATAGCACCAATTGAGCCAAAAAGAGGATATAGAATCAAATTGCTAATAAATGAGAATATGGTGATAGTTGGCGAGAATCCATGTTCATTGAATTCATTTGAAAACTTTTCTAAATACTGACTCATCTCCGGCGGCATTTGAAATCCAGTGTCATCAATGGCATTCATAATTTCAAGCATGGGATTCGTATGAGAAAATAAACTTATTATCACACCAAACCCTGTAACAAATATTGCTGAAAGAATCCCGCAAAGTATACCTATCATTCCGCCGTCTTTTGTTGTTAGCGGAATACCCGAGTTATGAAGCTGTTTCCAGTAAGTATAGACTCCGATAAACCCTCCGGCAAGAATTCCGGCGCAACAAACAACATTTACCAGGTTAAGTATGGGAATAATGGCAATTAATGTCATTGTTAAAGTACCAAATATAATAGGCAGGATCCGGTTCGGATGGTTCATTATTTTTTATAAGCTGATTTTATTTCTTAAATAAGAATGTAATTCATAAAAGAATTTTACAAAGCCCGGAATGATATATAACGGCAATAAAATTCCAATTACAAACCCCGTTACGGACCTCGATAAAAAAGTATTCTCCATTATTCCTAAATTGTCCAGTATTACGTCAGCAAGCAATATTAACAAGCCAAAAACCAGAAAAAAAATTGAAGGTGGATTTATATTGTTGAGCTTATACTTAAGAGGGTAGAGTGATGTCCCGGCAAAAAATCCTGCATAGATTGAAACGCATCTTGAACAAACTCCAAGCTTATGTTCAAGAATATGAAATGACCTGCTGTCATTTTGATGACAAACTGTCGAAAAAAAGAGATAAATAAATGAAGATATCTTTCCGAATATTCCTCCAAGTTCAAGGAAAACAGGCGCAAGAAATATTAGTATTATCCAGGTGAATGTAAAAATTAATATTGCAAAATAAATTTTTTTTGAGAACTCATAATCAATTTGCGTATTGGCATCGTACTTAAACATAACCCTAAAATATTACAATAACTTGAATAAATCAATTAGAATAATTACTATTTTGTATAAAACTAAAAATGATGAACAAAAATTATTTTAAATTTTCAATTCTCCTCCTGATAATTTTATTTTTATCATGCGGGAGAAAAAAAGAATCTGTATCCGATAATGAAAATTCAAAATTTCCCATAACATCCTTAATAAATGCCGATACTGCAAATTCTGAGACAGGCGACTGGATTATAAGACAGGAGTTGGCAGATGCGGAAAAGCTCAACCCTACTGTAACAAATGATGCCACTGCAAACGGCATATATATCTATATATTTGAAAATTTACTGGAAATTGACAGGGTAACTTATGAACTTAAACCCCTCGTGGCTAAATCAATGCCGGTAATAAGCGATGACCATCTGACATATACATTTGATTTGAAAGAAAATGTTACATTTTCCGATGGAGCTCCCTTAACCGGGGAAGACATAATTTTTACAGTTAAAGTAATCAAAAATCCTTTTTCGGATGCCCAGTCATTGAGAAATTATTTTGTTGATGTTAAAAGCGTGGAGCTTGTAGACGGTAATAAATATAAAGTGAGGTTCAATATGACAAGACCATATTTCCGTGCAGTATATTCAATCGGGGATATGGAAATAATTCCAAAACATATTCTTGATAAAGATAAAGTTACTGATAAATTCGGCTGGCAGGATCTCGATGAAGCATTAAAAACATTTGATGCAAAAAAATATCCTGAAATGCAAAAGTATGCTGATTTTATTAATTCCCAAGAAGTTTCACGTGATGCAAAGTATCTTGTAGGAAGCGGACCTTATGTTTTGGATAAATGGATAACCGGTCAGTCACTGACTTTAAAGAGAAATGAAAATTACTGGGATAAAAAGGAAATTCCAAACTATCCTCTTAAGCTTATATTTAAAACTATTAAAGATCAGAATGCTGCAATTGTCGCTGCAAAGAATAAAGAAGTTGACCAAATGCAGGTTTACCAGCCAACTGACTTTGTAGAAAATGTAAAAAATCCCGAGCAGTTTAATTTGAAAAAAGCTCTGGTTATAGAGCCCGCATATAATTATATAGCCTGGAACAACAAAAGTCCGATCTTCTCGGATAAGAAAGTCAGGTGGGCTATGAGCTATGCAATTAACCGTAAGGCAATAATAGACAAAATTGTGTACGGCATGGCGACACCTATTCAATCCCACTTTTTCATCAAAAGTAAATTTCTTAACACCGATCTTCCTGAAATTCCCTTTGACATTGAAAAATCAAAAAGTCTTCTTTCCGAAGCGGGCTGGAAAGATACCGACGGCGACGGAATACTTGATAAAGTAATAGACGGGAAAAAGACCGATTTTAAATTTACCTTTATCAACAATACTAATCCCAAAAGGAAAAATGTAATTTTGATTTTAATTGAGCAGCTTAAACAGATTGGCATAGATGCAAGCATTCAGGAATATGAATGGTCTGTATTTTTGGACAAGCTTAAGAAACATGACTTTGATGCCTGTTTTGCAGGATGGCAATTGACCGTTACCCCCGATGACCCTTTTCAGATATGGCACTCTTCCCAGGCAACCGGCGAAGGAAGTAACCATATAAGTTATATGAATCCGGAAAGTGATAAACTTTTGGAAGAGAACAGACTGGAGTTTGATGATACTAAGAGAATGGAGATTCTTAAAAAATGGCAGAAAGTTATTTATGACGATCAGCCTGTAACGTTTTTGTGGAGTGAGCCGGTCAGGTATCTTTACAGCGATAGATTCAGAAATGCACGATGGTATGCTTTTCCCGATTCGCCGCTTATGAATGAATGGTGGGTTCCAAGCTCAAGGCAGCTTTATAAAAATTAGTCCGGCATACTTTCTTAAATACCTGCTCTTATTAATATTACAAGGTTTCCTGAACTGGAAGTTTACAGGAGGGTTTATGAATAACAGGGAAATTGCAGGAGTTAGCAATAAAACACATCCGGTTGGCTTTCTCATGCAGCTCATTTGCCTTCTCAAACATGGAAAGTTCTGTAATAGTGACAACCGGATTTAACGTAACTGAAGTAAATTTGCCGCTGCCGTCAGTGTCTTCCTTTAGTATGCCTTCAGCTTTATCTTTATATTCTGTTACAATAATTCCTGCATCTGCGCACAAATGAAGAAACCAGAGCATGTGACATGCTGAAAGCGATGAAACAAATAGATCTTCAGGATTATGCTTTGACTTATCCCCCCGGAAAATCACATCTGACGAACATGAGATATCAGGTTTATTTTTTACTGAAATTGTGTAGTTACGATCATACGACCTGTAATCTTTTGTCCCGCTTCCATTGTTTCCAGTCCAGATAATGGATGCTTTATATTGATGTTCCTTATTCATTAAATTTAATTTTCTTTTGCTAATCAGTTAATACCTCTGATATAATCAGAAAATGTATGGTATATAAATAATGCCGCCAGTATGCCTGCAATTGCAATGACAATGAAATTAAACAATCTTATTTTAAATGAAATATTGAAAATTTTGTTATTCCGGTTATATTTAAATGTAATAATTGAAAAAATGTTTAAGAGCACAACTGTAATAGGAATAAAAATTACAACAACTGCAAAAATTCCAAAACGAATTTCCTCACTCATCCTGGAGGAATATTGCTGAAGTAAAGACCATGGTGGAAGTGAAATGTGAAGAAGCGATTGAATTAACGATTCACCAAGCATGATAAAAGGAATCATCATCAGCAAAATTGTCAGGCGATCGGTCTTCGTTGCGCTTATTAACTCTGATTTTAAAGGTTCAGAATTGTTCATATTTTAATTCCCGAATAGATTTTAAAATAAACAAGATATTGTTTCTGAGCAATTTAAAAATATCGCGGCCTCTCATTTTGGCGGACCTCATATTTTTCTACCCTTTTTGAGAAACCCTTTTTCTTAAGTAAAGAAAACCCAATATATGCAAACAAAACCTCCCTCAGATTCATAATTGTATTGTAAAAAATACTTCCCTCCCTTAACTTCACAGTTCATCTATGACAACATCACATCTCGATAAAATCATCGTAAAAGGTGCAAGAGTTCACAATCTAAAAAATATCGATGTGGAAATACCCCGCGATTCATTCGTTGTATTTACCGGCCTCTCCGGATCCGGAAAGTCTTCACTTGCCTTTGACACTATCTATGCTGAAGGACAAAGAAGGTTTATGGAAACACTTTCTGCATATGCCAGGCAGTTTATAGGCGGTATTGAAAGGCCTGATGTTGATAAGATTGAAGGGCTTTCGCCATCTATCTCGATAGAACAAAAAACAATTTCACAAAATCCTCGTTCGACAGTCGGAACTGTTACCGAAATATATGATTTTCTTCGCCTTTTGTTTGCCAGATGCGGAACGCAATATTCACCTGACAGCGGAAAAGTAGTAAGCCGTCAAAGTCTTGATCAGATTTTGGACAATATATTTAAGCTCCAGGAGGGAACAAAAGTTGCAATTTTAGCCCCGGTTGTAAAAGGCAGAAAAGGACATTACAGGGAATTATTTGAAGACATCGGTTCACAGGGCTTTACAAAGGTTCGGGTGGACGGAACAATTCAGGAGATAATTCCGGAAATGAAGATAGAAAGATTTAAAATCCATGACATTGAGATCGTTGTAGATAGAGTAGTTGTCAGCGCAAAATCAAGAACCAGAATTTATGATTCAATTGAGACAGCGTTGAGACATGGCGAGGGAATAGTAATCGTGAATGATGAGAGGGAAGATAAGTTATATAATGTAAAACTTTCGGATCCCCATTCCGGAAGAAGTTTTTCCGAACCCGCCCCGAATGCATTTTCTTTTAATTCGCCTTATGGATGGTGCAAGGACTGTTATGGGCTTGGTGAGAAAAAGGAAATGGATATAAATAAAATTATTCCCGATAAAAACCTGACAATAAATGAGGGTGCAATTATACCGCTTGGCAAACCAAGAAGCACATGGATTTATTCAATCTTCAGAGGGGTTATTGATAAATCAGGTTATAATTTTGACACGCCGATTAAAAAATTTTCGCCAGATGCGTTAAATAATATTCTTCATGGTTCAGCTGAAAGAGTCAAATACAAACATACAAATTCAAAAGGAACAAGCAACGTTTATGCTCACAGGTTTGAAGGCATTTTCAATTACATTCACCGTTACTCCAATGATTCTTCATCCGAAAGTATACGGCAGTGGGCTGACAGTTTTATGACAATTTCGAAATGCAAAACCTGCGGCGGCGGAAGATTAAAAGAAGATTCTCTTTGGGTGAAAGTGAAAGATAAAAACATATACGATCTCACACAAATGTCGATTAAAGACTGCAGGCATTTTTTCAAGACTTTAAGGCTGGGGGAGCGAAAACAGATTATTGCCGGGCAAATAATAAAAGAGTTAAATTCAAGATTAGACTTTCTGCTGAATGTAGGATTGGATTACCTTACGCTTAACCGCAGCGCCAGGACTTTATCAGGTGGAGAAGCCCAGCGGATCCGGCTTGCTACACAGATCGGCTCGCAGCTCACCGGCGTCCTTTATATTCTGGATGAACCCTCGATAGGGCTGCATCAAAGAGATAATATAAAATTGATTGATTCATTAAAAAACCTGCGTGATATCGGAAATTCAGTGATCGTAGTGGAGCATGATAAGGAAATGATAGAGGCAGCAGATTATGTAGTTGATCTGGGTCCCCGCGCCGGGGAACATGGAGGCGAAATTGTTGCTGCCGGACCTCCAATGAGCCTGAACGGTTATTCAATAACGGGGGAATATTTATCTGGAAAAAGGAAAATTGCCATTCCTTCCGGCAGACGTGAGGGAAACAGAAAGACAATTGTTTTAAAGGGCGCAACAGGAAATAATTTGAAGAATGTGACTTTGAAAATTCCCCTGGGAAAATTCATTTGTATTACCGGAGTTAGCGGTTCCGGTAAATCGTCCCTGATTACCGAAACACTATACAGGATCCTTTCACAAAAATTTTTTAAGACGCCGGAACATCCTTTGCCTTACAGTACAATTGAAGGGCTTTCAATTAAAAGAGAAAAATACAGAGAAAAGATTATTGACAAAATAATTGAAATAGACCAAACTCCTATTGGAAGAACTCCCAGGAGCAATCCCGCAACTTATACAGGCTTATTTACATTTATAAGAGATATTTATTCATCACTGCCTGAATCCAAAATACGGGGATATAAGCCGGGAAGATTTTCTTTCAACGTAAAAGGAGGGAGATGCGATGCATGCGAAGGCGCAGGTCTGCAGAAAATAGAAATGAATTTTCTTCCCGATGTTTACGTAACCTGCGATGTCTGCCACGGTAAAAGATACAACAGGGAAACTCTGGAGGTTAAGTATAAATCCCGGTCTATTGCAGAAGTTCTGGAAATGACCGTAGAAGAAGCTGTGAATTTTTTTGAAGCAATTCCCTCGCTCAAAAGGAAGCTGCAGACCTTGTTTGATGTCGGACTGGGTTATATCAGATTGGGACAACAGGCAACTACCCTCTCCGGCGGAGAGGCTCAAAGAGTAAAATTGTCTACAGAGCTTTCAAAGGTTCAGACAGGAAGAACGCTTTACATATTGGATGAACCCACAACAGGACTTCACTTTGAAGACATACATATGCTTCTTGACGTTCTCAACAAATTAGTTGATAAAGGCAATACAGTGATTGTGATTGAACACAACCTCGACGTAATAAAATCATCGGACTGGATTATTGATATGGGACCGGAGGGAGGGGATGCAGGAGGAGAGATTATTGCAGAAGGAACTCCTGAAAATCTGGTGAATAAATATTTTTCTACATCTTATACGGCAAAATTTTTAAAAGATGAATTGATCTGATCTACTGCCCGCTCTGCAGCTGTTGTATTACCGGCCTCAATTCCTTTTCCCACGCCTTATCTATTTTTATTGCTTCTTCAAAATCAGCTGTAGCCTTTTCATTCTTCTTCATATCCTTATACAAAAGTCCCCTGTTATAATATGATATATCATCGTTTTGATCCAGGTGAATAGCTTTTGTATAATCTTTAATTGCTTCGTCATATTGTTTTAGATCAGCATAATCACTTGCCCGGTTAAAATATGCTTCCTGATTTGACTTATTCAGCTTTATGGCTTTAGTATAATCCTGAATTGCTTCTGCATACTTCTGCAGCTTATCATAAATCTTTCCCCGTCTGAAATAAGTATCGCTTAATTTGGGCTTTTTGGAAATAGCTGTTGTAAACTCAAGAGCTGCTTTATCATTGTCAAAGTTTATTTCATATACCATACCCTTGTATAGAGCTGTTTCATAATCATCCGACTCCATGCTCAGTATCAGAGAAAAATTTTTATTTGCTTCATCAAAATTATCTGAATAAAAAGCTTTTTTCCCTTTTTCAAAAATTTCCTGAATCGCCTGGGAGCGGGCGAATGATGTAGTGGATAGAATTATTACTAAACCAATCAATACTTTATTAATGGACATATTTGTTTTTTATTTTAATTCAAATATAGTGACAAATAATTCATAACTAAACTCAAAAAAGAAGTTTGCCAGTCAAACCTAAGGGAGAAGGAAGTTTTAACCGGCTTCTTGTTAAAAGCTAAAATTTAACTTGAGGAATTCTATAGCATATCCTATCTTGTTTCTAAAGAAATTTTTATGTTGCATAATCCTGTGATAAATGACAAAAGGGAAAGTGCAAGGGTTAGAATTTTGAAAAGTAATATAACCCCTTTGATACAATTAGTTTTAATTTGATCAATACGGTTCTACAGTGAAACCAGATGAACAAAGAAACAATCTTAAAAGAATTTCAAACTATTCCGGGTATTGGGAAAGCATGTTCGCTTGACCTATGGAATTTGGGTTTGAGAGCCGTTTCTGACCTTAAAAGACAAAATCCAAATTCATTGTATATAAAGTTGAATACCCTGACCGGCACAAAACACGATATTTGCATGCTGTATACTCTTCGTTGTGCAGTATATT
>JBBSDT010000083.1:0-10926 GCA_038240405.1 Ignavibacteria bacterium | reverse complement strand
CGGAACTATCCAAAATTTTTCCGGAACTATCCAAAATGTTTCCGGAACTAATCAAAATGAGATGCGAAAAGACCGAAATAAAATATGAAGCGATAAAATAAAAATCTTACGACAAAAATATTCAATTATTATTTCCTTACTCCTAACTATTCTTCAATTAACAATAAAAGTAAATTAATTTGGACACACTACTGCCTAAAATTACATCATAATCATAAAGCAGGTAGTTCTTTTGAGATTTTGAAGAAATTAGTAAATGAAAGGAGTCTATTTGATAAAGTTTTTGGGCGAGTAACGGGGCTCGAACCCGTGACATTCAGAGCCACAATCTGACGCTCTACCTACTGAGCTATACCCGCCATTAAAAAACTATTTAAGTGAAACTAATATTATGAATTACACAAAAACATCCCTGAATCGGGATGTTTATTTTTTAGCTCGACAGGTAGGACTTGAACCTACAACCCTTCGGTTAACAGCCGAATGCTCCACCATTGAGCTACTGTCGAATTAACATACAATATAATTTTATCTAAATTTTTAATCAATGAAAAAATTAACCTTGAACAGGAGAATGAAGAAGACGTTAGTGAAGTAATGACAATTAGCTATAAATACCAATATAAATATCCGAATTACTGGAAATATATGCACGATACATTCCTTCTGTATTAAATTTTAGTGAAATGTTGCAATCCTTATCAATTGCAATTAATCCTCCATCTCCGCCTATCTCTTTTACTTTTATGTTAACGACTATGTTACAAGCTTCTTCAAGTGATAACTGTCTGTATTCCATCAAAGCAGATACTTCATATGCGGCAACTGTTCGGATAAAAAATTCACCCTGTCCGGTGCATGATACTGCACAAGTTATGTTATTGGCATAAGTGCCGGCACCAATGATGGAGCTATCGCCTATTCTTTCATATTTCTTATTTGTTATACCTCCCGTTGATGTTGCAGCCGCAAGATTTCCCTTATTGTCGAGCGCAACGGCGCCCACAGTTCCAAGTTTTGTCTCAGAGCTATAAGGATCGCCGGAATGGTCAAGTTTTACTTTGTTCTCTTTTATTGCGTCAATATATTGTTCATGCCTGTATTTATCAAAAAAATACTCATCAGATTCAAAGTCAAGATTCATTTGCCGGGCAAATTCCTCGGCACCTCTACCGTTCAAATAAACGAATTCGGAACAATCCATTATACTCCTTGCAAGGCGGATCGGGTTTTTCACATTACTTATATTTGAAACACATCCAGCATCGAGATTACTTCCGTTCATTATAGAAGCATCCATTTCATGTTTACCGGAATTTGTAAAAACCGAACCTCTGCCAGCGTTGAATAAGGAATTGTTTTCAAGCACTTCTACAGCTCTTTCTACTGCGTCAACAGAGCTCTTATTTTCATTGAGATATTTCCATCCTTCCAGCAATGCTTCTTTTAAGCCTTCCCTGTAATTATTTTCTTTAGGCAAAGACATTTGTGATTTACGAATTGTCCCCGCGCCTCCATGAATTGCAATTCCTAATTTTGTCATGAAACAGAATAAAAAAAAACCTTGTTAAAATTTATTAACAAGGTTAAATAAATAAATATGAACTTATATTATTTTCTTTGGAATTTTTCGTCCTCCAAAGTGAAGACAAGAGAAATCAAGTGACTGTTTCCCAATTCTTCAAGTCCGTCAAACTTTGAAAATGAATAATCAATATTAATTTTTGGCAAATGTACACCAGCACCAAGTGTAAGGTTACCTAAATCACTGTAACCGGTTCTAATACTTATTAGATTTCTAAATGTATATTCGATACCCGCATGCATGTCAAAACTTACCGGTCCCAGGTTAGCATTTGCACTTTTTCTCCGATTCTCAAACCGTACATCAAAGTCAACAGCAGGAGTCAAAGTTCCTTTTAAAAAATCAATCTGATAGGCAGTTCCTAATTTTGCTGTGGGAGTGATTACTTCTTTTTTTCCGGTTGACCATGAAAGATAAGTAGTTGTTAAATCCATCAGATTAGCTCCCAGGTAAAAACTTCCAAATGGGTTATAAGAGGCACCAACATCAAAACCTAATCCCCAGGCGCCTTCTTCTGCAAGATTTCTTCTTATGATCTTCAGATTTGCCCCGTATGTAAATTTTTCAGATTGCCTTTTAGCATAAGTCAGATAAATTGCATAATCGGATGCATTGAAGTATGTAATTTTAGAAGGGTCTAATCTTTCTCCTAATTCCGGATCAAGTATTCCATTGCCATTCAGATCGATTAATGCTTTTCTGGTGTCTGCAATATCATCAACACCCATTCGGATTAAACTTATCCCTAATGAGGAATTTTTTCCAAATGGAATTCCAATTGAACCATAGTCATAATTTACCAGGTTTCCGAATTGAGCATCATGCATTAAAGAAAATTGAGGATAATTAATTTTTGCAAGAGAACCCGGATTCCAATAGCCGGCTGTTACATCATTAACCAAAGCTACATATGCGCCCCCCATTCCTTTGGGACGTCCACCTACACCAATGGATAAAAATTCGCCTGCATATTTATTGCCACTGCCTTGTGAAAAGCAATCCTGGCAAACAATTATGCAAATTAATACTGTCAGGATTAATTTTAATTTCATAAATTTCATATTTGGGTTTGGTTTACATTTTGAAATACTTAACTCGTAAACATTCCTTCATTATTCTCCTCAAAATTTCTTCAATAATGATTATTTTATTCCGTTAAGTCAATACAAAATTATTTAATTTTCGTTTTAATTGTAACAAATGAATTCTTTTTAAAGTTATATTTTGAAAAAATTATAATCAGCCCGACTTTGAGTTTGTAGAAGTAACTGATAATTGATGAACTAAATTAGCAATCTTATTTGAAAATATGAAACAATTGAAGGGATCATAAAGTATAATGGAACATTTTTGTATACATTAGTATTTCTTATATTATCTTAATAGTGTATTTTTAATCAAATAAAATATAAATAAAATGGTAAGTAAAAAATTCATTCTTCCGATATCAATCCTGTTAATTGTAATAGGAATATTTGTCGGAATGAAAATAGAGAATGCAGTTTCCGATGATAAAATATCTTCACAGGTAAAGAAATTCAATGACGCCTTAGAAGTTACCTCAAAGTATTATGTCGATGATGTGGATTCACAGAAATTGACGGAAGATGCAATCAAAGGAATGCTTGAAGGATTAGATCCGCACTCAGTTTACATAAGCGCTGAACAGTTAAAAAGAGTAAATGAAGATTTCCAGGGCAGCTTTGAAGGGATTGGAGTTGAATTTGATATAGTAAATGACACCCTTACAATAATTTCTCCGATTAACGGAGGACCTTCAGAAAAACTTGGAATTCTTGCCGGTGATAAGATTGTAAAAATAGACGGGCAGAGTTCAGTTAAAATAGCAAGAGATGATGTTCCGAAAAAACTAAAAGGACCAAAGGGAACAAAAGTTAATATAACTATCGTCAGATCCGGAATGACAAATCCTCTTGAGTTTGAAATTATAAGGGACAAAATTCCAATTTACAGTGTGGATGCATCTTTTATGTACAATAATGACATTGGATATGTAAAAGTATCCAGATTTGCAGCAACTACCTATGATGAATTTATGAAAGCAATGGGAGAGCTAAAAAATCAGGGTATGAAAAAAGTAATTTTAGATCTTAGAGGCGATCCGGGAGGTTACTTAGATCAGGCTTTTAAAATTGCAGGTGAGTTTATTCCGAAGGGACAAAAAATCGTTTACACCAAAAGCAGAATTAAGGACTTTAATGAGGATTATAATTCCGAAGGGGGTAGTTATACCGATATACCTTTAATAGTATTGGTCAATGGCGGTTCGGCTTCAGCAAGCGAAATAGTTTCCGGTGCAATTCAGGATCTTGATAGGGGATTGATAATCGGAGAAACAACTTTCGGAAAAGGTTTAGTGCAAAGACAATTCGATTTGCCTGACGGCTCCGCATTCAGAGTAACAACTGCAAGATATTATACACCTTCCGGAAGGTTAATTCAAAGGCCTTATGAAAACGGTAAATATATTGTAAAGAGTAATACCGATGTGGAAGGAGATAACCCCGATCACAAGAATGGTGCACAGGATTCTGCTAAACCCGAATTTAAGACGATAGGCGGAAGAATTGTATATGGCGGCGGGGGCATTACTCCGGATTACATTGTTAAATTAGATACTCTGACCGATTATTCCGTTCAATTGAGAAGACTTAATTTATTTTATATTTTCACAGAGCGGTATATGTCAAATAACAGAAAGAATATTGAATCGAATTATAAAACTGCTTCTGATTTCAGGGATAATTTTACGGTTGATGAAAGCATGCTTTCCGAATTAAGAAACATGGCTTCCGATAAAGGTATAGTATTTAATGATGATCAATATAGGAAAGATCTTGAATTTATTAAAACATCGATTAAATTCCAGATTGCCCGCGATATATGGAGCAACAATGGCAGTTACATGGTATGGGTCGGCAACGATGACCAGTTTTTAAAAGCGATAACTTTATTTGATGATGCTGTCAAACTGGCGAAGCTAAAACAATAATAAATTGTAATGCCTTTTCTAAATTCCAGAGTGAGCCTTTATGTTTGGACATTCCTAATTATTTTTCAGACTAAAGAAGCTCACTTACAGGAAAAGGTAATTGAGGTCGGGGAAGAATTAAAATACGAACTTTCCTATGGTTTCATAAAATTAGGATATATTAAATTTATTATTTCCGGCTCCCACAAAGATGATAAAAAGTTGATTTATAATGCAAAGCTGGAAGTAAAAAGTTACCCCGAAGTTCCCTTTATAAAGATAAACCAGATATTTGAAACAGAAATGGTGCTGACGGGAAATGAATTGGTTTCGGAGAAATTTTATGAAACCAGTTTTAAGGACAAATCAATATCAAGGTCTGACTATAAATTTAATTTTACAAAAGGTTTTGTCAGGATAAATAAAGATACCGATGGTAAAATTGAAAAGAATTTTAATTTACCGATAAAGAAAAATGTAAAATATCGCGATGAATTGTGTTGGCAGTATGGTTCCCGGATTAATTCCTTTAATAACAAAAACTATAATATACCTGTCTTCGTAAATGAAGAGGAATCTTCAGTTCGATATTCTTACAATGTAAATAAAACCGTAGTAAAGATTGAAAACTGCATTTATGATATTTCAGTTCTGAAAATGGAAGGAACTTCGGACTTTACCGGCATTTTTGGATTTAAGGGAGAGTTTCTTATACTTCTTTCAGACGATGATTTTCGTGTTCCCGTAAAAGCCTATTTTAGTTCTTCATTGGGAAATATTGTATGCGAGTTGATTTCCTACAAGAAAAACAAATGGAAACCTCCTGCTTTTGTCAAATAAACGGTAATATTTTTTTCTTTTCCTCACATCCGGCGTAACATGATTAAATCTATATTAATAATCAGCATTTTTATTTTCGCTCATAAGATTTTATCTCAGGAAAAAGTTTTTCTTGAAGGAGAAGAGCTTAATTATGTTGTATCGTATGGGTTCATAAAGCTTGGAGAAGTAAAAATAGATCTTCTTACCAGGAAAATTGAAAATGACAAAGTAATTTATTCTGCAAGATCCACTATGAAAACCTATGATGGAATACCTCTCATAAGTTTAAATAGTGTTTTTGAATCTGAAATGGTTTATGATGGTAAAGAAATTTATTCGAAAAGGTTTAAGGCCATGGAATATAAAAATGATGGTTTGGTCACAATTGAATATAAGTTTAACTATGACTCTGATTATGTGAATGTTCACAAAGAAAATAAGGGCAAAACCGAAAGGGATGAAAATATAAAGTTTAATAAGGATATTAAGTTTCAGGATGGTCTTTCCTTGTTCTATAAATCAAGGCTAAGCTCATTTTCTTCGGAAAATTTTTTAATCCCGGTTTTCATGAATGAAAAAGAAACGTCTGTCAATTATTACTTTTCTTCCGTAAATGATGAGATTTCAATTTCATTATTTAAGAACGATATTAACACAAAAAAATGTGACGGCGTGGCTAATTTCACCGGAGTTCTAGGACTATCGGGTGAATTTGCAGGCTGGTTTTCAAATGATGAAGCCCGCATTCCTGTCAAATCTCAAATGAATGTGGTAATCGGAAATATAACTCTTGAACTGGATTCTTATAAAAGAACCGGCTGGGCGCCCGGTAAGAAATAATAATGCGGTGTCTTGCGGAATCAATTGAAAAGGAAAGATGTTTTCGGTATTTTAGAAAAAACTAACAAATTAAAATGAATTATATAAAAAATTATTTTATCGTTCTCTTTCTGATTGTATTTTCTGTATGCAAGGCTCAGGATGCACAGGAAATAATCAAGAAAGTTCAGATTAAGTATGAAAATATTTCCGACGCTAAGGCCACATTTACTCAAACCCTGAAGGGTTCCGGCGGCAAAGCTAACTCCTCATCAGGAGTTATTTACATCAAAAAAAATAATCAATACAGAATTGAAGCGGGAGGGCAGATTATAATCACCGATGGTAAAACTTCCTGGTCATATTCTCCGAAAAGAAAACAGGTTGTCATTGATAACTACAAGGATGATGGCAACACTTTCTCCCCGAATAAGTTTTTGTTTAACTACCCTGAAAACTTTTACTCGGATCTTGATAAAGAAGAAAATACCGGCGGGGTGGATTGCTATGTGATTAAACTAACACCCCGAAGTAAAGGCTCGGTAAAATCAGCGAAAATCTGGATTGACAAAAATGAAGATTTAATCAGAAAGGTAAATATCGTTACCAATGAATCAGCAAATACCTATTCGCTTAAAGACATTTCACTTGATGCGGGATTGAGCTCCTCTAAATTTAGCTTTTCTCCTCCGGAAGGAGTGGAAGTAATTGATTTACGATAAATCTTTTTAATAAAATTTTTTTCCATTTAAGTTAAGCACAGTTCTTTTCTGTGCTTAACTTTTTTAATAAAATATTGAATCCTAAAGTCAAAAAAGTTCTTAAGCTTCTTCTGTTATTTTCCCTCACGTTTTTTTTCATGTACCTTGCTTTCCGTGGAAATAATTTCAATGAACTATTTAAAGTTTTAAAAGATGCAAATTATTTTTATGCAATTGCAGGCTCTTTTTTTGGAATTATAATCGGAGGGTATTTCAGGGCGCTGAGATGGAGATATTTTCTCAATCCGTTGAAAAAGGATATTGGAATGAATATTCTTTATTCATCAATGATGATCGGATATATGATGAACAGTATTATTCCCAGGGCAGGAGAAGTTTACCGTCCGGTGCTGCTTGCTAATAAAGAAAAAATTTCCCGTGCAGCTTCATTTGGCACCATTTTAGTCGAAAGAATATTCGATGTCCTGAGTTTGCTTATCTCGTTTGGAATTTGTTTGATTTTTTTCAAGCAGAAATTGTCGTCTGCATTTGCAGGATACAATCTCGAAATAATCTCACTATACACATCGGCTATAACTTTATTTTTTGTAATATTGATTCTACTAATTATCTTTAATCTTGAAAAATCCGAGATATTTATAGAAAAAATAACAAAAAAGATATTACCCGAAAGGTTTCACCAGAAGGTTCATAACATTTTTATTTCCATGATTAATGGCTTTCTTTTTATCCGGTATCCGAAATATTATTTACAAATTCTTTCTCTTTCTATTCTATTGTGGATCTCGTATGTTTTTTCCACTTATCTTACACTTTTGGCATTCAAAATTGATTTGTCTCCCTTTGACGCCAACCTTGTACTTACTATGGTTACTTTCGCTATGACGATACCACTGCCGGCTAACTCAGCCGGAATATATCATTTGTTTTGTACAGCAACTCTTGTAAATATTTATGGAATAGACAAAGAAAGCGCTTTTGGCTTTGCAACAGTAAGCCATTTGCTGGGACTTTTAGGATTGATTTCAATCGGTCTTTTTTATTTCGTAAAAGAAAATTTGAGCTTTAAGAAGGCACGGCAAATAAAGGACTCGGAAGTCCTTCCTGAGAAGTAAACCTAAAGGGTATTATTCCTCACCGAGCTTATTTTCTTTTCTTTGTTTCAAATATCCTATTATAACAGGCAATACAGAAATAAATATAACTCCTATTATAACGTATTCAAAGTTCTTCTTAATAAATGGTATGTTTCCGAAGAAATATCCGATCAGCGTCATTGACAAAACCCACAGAAAACCCCCGATGAAATTGTAAATCAGGAAGTTATTGAAATTCATTTCAGCAACTCCGGCTGCGATGGGTGCAAATGTCCTTGCAAACGGAACAAAGCGGGCGTAAATTACCGCTCTGCCTCCATACTTTTCGTAGAATTGTCTGGCCTTAATGAGATGGTCTTTGGCAAAGAAAAAGGATTTTTCTCTGGTAAATAATTTTGGTCCTGTTTTTCTACCGAATAAGTATCCTACCTGTTGACCGATAACAGCTGCCGCTATTAAGGAAATATTTAAAACAAATATGTCAAAGTATCCTTGAGCAGAAATTAAGCCTGCGGTAATTAATAAAGAATCTCCGGGGAAAAAAAATCCGACAAGCAATCCTGTTTCTGCAAAAACGATAATAATCAGTACAGTTAACCCTCCCCATCTGATCAATTCTTCCAGGTTACCTAACTTGTGAAAAAAATCTGTTACTACTTCCATTAAAAAATGTGTGTTAAATTAATTTCGTTAATTTACCAATATTACTTTTAATATTTGGGCTAAAAACTTATCATAGTTTTATTAAATAACTATTCCTATGTTAAAATGTCCTAAGGTCTTTCCCTTTCAAGACAACCCCTTCATACAATTTATTTCATCAATTGAGTTTAGCGCTAATAGTTTTATAATTTCCGGATAACTGTCAGAATAGTTGAATAAATTCGTCTAAGATATATGATATATGAGTTTCCAAAAAGAATGGAAGCTATATTAAAAAATATTATTTTCATAAACTAATTAACCAAGCATCATGAAAATTGCATGTACATTTACATTTTTAGTCATATCAGTTTTAACAATTAATAATATATATGCCCAGACGTTTACAAAGATCACGGATATTACAAATCCGGTTGTTACCGACCAGTTCGAAAGCGGGGGAGGCTCCTGGGTTGACGTGAATAATGACGGTTGGCTTGACTTATTTGTAGCAAACGGAAATCTGACAAGCCAGAACAATTCTCTTTATATCAATAACAGGAATGGTAATTTTATCAAAGTAGTAACCGGAGCTGTAGTAAATGATGGGGGAAGCTCTATCGGAGGAACATTTGGGGATTACAACAATGACGGAAACCTCGACCTTTTTGTGACCAATAGAAACTTCTTTAAGAATTTTTTTTACCGGGGAACGGGGGATTCAATATTTACAAAAATAACTAATGGTAATATCGTTACTGATTCAGCAAATTCTAATTGCGGGCACTGGGTAGATATTGACAGAGACGGGGACCTTGATTTATTTGTCCTGAACTTCCAGGGGAATGATTTCCTTTATTTAAATTCAGGACCTCCTCTTTATAATTTTACTAAAATTGATACAGCAGCATTTTTATTGAATGCAGGTGACTTTTCAATTGCCGCAGTATGGAGCGATTATAACAACGACCGGCTTCCGGATTTGTTTGTAGGAAATGCAGGAACACAAAATGATTTTATTTATAAGAATAACGGAAACTTAACATTTGCCAAAACGACTCTTCCTGATGGAAGGTCCACTCTGGGAGCAAGCTGGGGTGATTTTAATAATGACGGCAACATGGATTTGTTTGTCGCAAATTATTTAAATCAAAATAATTTTCTATATCTGAATAGCGGTTCTCCGAATTATACTTTTACCCGTATTGATACAGGTATAATCTCAAATGATGGAGGAAGCAGCGTTGGAAGCTCATGGGGAGATATTGACAATGACGGAGACCTCGATCTTTTCGTAGCTAATGATAACGGGCAGAATAATTTTTTGTATATAAATAACGGACCACCGGATTATAGTTTCACTAAAGTTACAACAGGAGCTGTTGTAAACGATGGGGGTAATTCATTTGGGTGTGTCTTTGGAGATTACAACAATGATGGACAAATTGATTTATTCGTAGCCAACCGCCTCAATCAAAATAATTTTTTATATCTGAACAATGGTAACAGTAATAAATGGCTTGGGGTTAAATGTAGAGGGACAGTTTCTAATAAAAGCGCAATCGGCACAAAGGTGAAATTAAAAGCAAACATTAATGGACAGTCAAGATGGCAGATGAGGGAAGTTCAATCACAGTCAGGATATAATTCTGAAAATCTTGAATTAAATTTTGGGTTGGGCAATGCTTCAATAGTGGATTCAATAATAGTTCAGTGGATCTCCGAAGCAACTTCCGTTTTTACAAATCAATCAGTTAACAGATATATAACCATCAGCGAAAATGGAACAATTAACTCTGTTAAAAAAGATAACTCTGTGCCCGATAATTTTGCTTTATATCAGAATTATCCCAATCCTTTCAATCCTTCCACTACTATTAAGTTTGGTATCACTAATTCAGGTAACGTTACTTTAAAAGTTTATGATGAATTAAGCAGAGAAGTCAAAAGCATTGTTGATGAATTTATGAACAAAGGTACTTATGAAATTACATTGGACGGTAATGACCTGGCTTCAGGAGTTTATTTTTATAAGCTAACTTTGGAGAATGGGGAAAATTCAGGCATAAGTTCGATAATTAAAAAAATGCTGCTTGTCAAATAAGTCAGGTATACGGGTATATCTCAAAACTGTCTTTGATATTTATCGCTTTCATAACTTATATAATAATTAATGCAGCAAAAGTCTATGGTTGTCAGCTCAGATATATAGCAAAATATCTACGGACTTTGCAGTTGTAAAAACCT
>JBBSDT010000082.1:0-10974 GCA_038240405.1 Ignavibacteria bacterium | reverse complement strand
ACAGTCGTTGCAGGCGTACCGGCAAAAATTATAAAAAAACTTTAGCCTATCTACTGTACAGACAATTTACCTTTTAAACTAAAAATCTAAACCGAAAGGTTTAGATTTTTTTATTTACTGCATCGTGTTAATAAAAAAATATTTAATGATGATCCGGGGAGATAAATTTATATTTTTTTCCTCTCTGGCGGAACGAATTTTCTTCTTCCTTATCTTCCTGTTCATTGCAAGAAAATATACACCTGAAATTTACGGTCAAATAATTACCATATTTTCTCTCGCAAACATTTTTATTATCATTTTGGATCTGGGCTTACCTGTGTTCCTGCAGAGAGAAATCTCTTTAAATAAGAAAAATGCCTCTGAACTCTTCAGCAATATATTAACCATTAATCTTTTAATTTTTCCGGTATATTTAATTTCAATCTTTATCTATTGTAAAATTGCTTTTAAGGATATTGATTCAGGTTTGCTGATGGGAACAGCTGTCCTTGTATATATATACTTCCTTGGCAATATACTGAATAAAGCTTTATCCGGTTCTGGGCAATTCAAAAATCAGTTTAAAGCTTTAATAATTTCACGGAGTATCAATCTTTTCATAATCCTGATTTCAATTTACTTTTTTAACTTAAATATTTTCACTCTGATATTATTATTACTTCCCGGAGCATTGCTTCAGGTAAGCATGCTTTTACACTACACAGTGAAAAAACTTCCCTTTTCATTTAAGCTATTCAGGATTGAAAAAGCCAGGCCAATACTGACTGTTTCAATACCTCTCGGACTGGCAGTAATGTTTAATTTTCTTTATGATAAAATTGATATAGTTTTAATATCAAAGCTGACTGATTATAATGTAACCGCCTATTATAACATAGCGTACGGTATATTCAAAACTTCTACAATTGTATTTTCATTCTTATTTGTCAGCGGATTAACAAAAGTTTCTTATTTAAGCAAAAATAAAAAAGCAGTCAGACTCTTTTTCAGGAAATATGCTTTTATTTTAACATGGATATCACTGATACTTACGGTAGTTTTATTTTTTGGAGCGGGTGTTATAATAAATGTGATTTATACAGATAAGTTCGGTGACGCAATAAGCATTCTGAAAATACTTTCCTTCGCAGTTCTGGGACTTGCCCTCAACAATCTGTCAGGAATTATACTGACGAGTCTCGGATTTTTCAGAATGAATATGATTATAACTTTAATAGGTCTGATAATTAATGTAATATTGAACTTAATTTTTATTCCAAAGTATGGAGCATCTGCAGCGGCATTTGTGACTATAGTAACGGAGTATTTTATACTTATTGCAGATGTTATTTGCATCAGAAAATTTTTAACCTCTTAGGAATTGAGTACTTCCAACTGGCAAAATATTTCTTATAATATCGATATTGTAAAAAGGCTTAATCCCAAATCCATTCTGGATATAGGAGTTGGCTTCGGAAGATGGGGAATTCTTTTCAGGGAATTCCTTGAAGTCTGGGGAGATAACAATTTTAATGCGGACTGGAAAAGAACTATTGACGGAGTTGAGATATTTCCGGATTATATAAAACCCTATCATAAATTTTTTTATAATAATATTTTTATTGAGAATGCCCTCGATTATGTAAAAAGAACCGGAAATAAGTATGAATTAATAAACTGCGGGGATGTAGTGGAACATTTCGATAAAAAGGATGCGCTGGATTTAATTGACTGCTGCCTGAAGAAATCCAGATATGTATTAATAAACATTCCTATAGGAACAAACTGGCAGCAGGGTTATATAAATAATAATGAATATGAAACTCACCGCAGCTTTTGGAAGAATTCGGAGTTCACTAAATACAGCAATTATGTTATAAAGAAATTTAAAGATGTTGAGTTCAGAAATTTCAGTGTCGTGCTTTTATCAAATGACAAAATTAACTTCACAGAATCATATGGTAAATACTTTAAAATTAAGAATCTTTTAAGAAATAAGCTCGGAATGAGCTGGTTTGTTACGGAAATCGAAAAGAGAAAGCAAAAAATATAAAAGTCTTTATTGAAAGTTTTATTCCTCGGGAGATATAATTCGACTGAAGTTCTTACAGGACCTGAAAAGGTTGCCAAAAGAATTTATAAAGAATTTAACAAATCCGGTAATACTGCCTTTCTTGAATACTTTTTTGACGGAAGAAAATACGGTTTTTTCAAGAAAATTTTCTCGAAAAAGGTTATTGCCGAAGAGGGGGATTCTGTTGTTGTAAGGTTAGGTTTACTAAGAATATTGATTTTTTTAATAAGAGCTAAACCTTCAATTATTCATATTATCACTTATGAAAGATTTGCTTTAATCATTTTCATTTATAAACTGATCTCAAAGGTTAAAATTATATACAGTGTTCACGGAATTATTGCTCATGAAAACCATATTCACAGGAATATTCACGGCTTCCTGAAATTCAAAGATAGCTATTGTGAATCAATATTTTTGAGATACTCGGACAAAATAATTTTTATATCCGGGCAAACAATCAGTATTGCAGAAAAATATTATCAGATTCAAAAAGAGAAAATTGAAATAATCCCAAACGGTATTGATGCTGTTTTTTCGCTTATAGGAAAAGAGAAAAAATACATTTCAGACAAGCCTTTAGAAATAATTTTTGTGGGAGACGGGGACAAGAAAGAAAAAGGATTTGATTTTTTGATCGGATGTCTGAATTATATTGATTTTCCTGTTAATGTTTATTCAGTCGGGAACCGGTTCATAATTGAAGGGAACATTTCTAAAGCAAATCCAAATCAGAATATCAACCTTACCTTCTTAGAAAAAATGGATACAGAAGCTTTTGCGGCATTCATGCTGGATAAGGATATATACATTTCCCCAAGCTCCTATGAAATATTTTCCATTGCTGCAATAGAAGCCATGGCAGAAGGTTTGGTTCCCGTAGTTACACAGGAAACAGGCATGTCCTCGTATATCCGTGAAGATGAAAACGGTTTTAAATTTAAATACGGCGACAAGGAGAGAGTATATGAAATTTTAAAGGATTTAAATCACAAAAGGGAAAAATTAAGAAAAATTTCAGAGAACGCTAAAACAATTTATTTTTTACTTAGCTGGGAAATAGTGTCATCAAAATATAAAGAGCTTTTCTCCAGCTTGCTATTACCTATTCAAAAATAAAACTAAAATGACTATTAATCTTTACGAAAGATTCAAAGATCATATGGCTTTTAATTTATCCAAAAGCAGATTAAAGAAATTAATGCAAGCGGATGACATTGATTCTGTCCTTGATTCCATTGTCAAATATAAGGGCAGAGGCTTTTACGATAAGATCAGGTTAGCTCAGGATCACAATGAACTTCGTGATTTAAGCCTTAAAGTTGTAGAGCTACACCCTAAGATCATAGTGGAAATTGGAACCTGGAACGGGGGACTTTTTACGTTTGGAACAGAATAAATCCACAGGCAATAAAAATTATCAGCATAGATTTGCCTGATGGCCAATTCGGAGGAGGATATGACAAGGAGCGAATCAAATTTTTCAGGGAATTTTCATCAGACCGGCCAGCTACCGAATTATTTTTCATAAGAGGAGATTCAAAGTCAGATTCGGCAATAGCTCAATTAAAAGATATTCTGGGAAATAACACTATAGATTTTCTCTACATCGATGGAGATCATACTTATGATGGAATTAAAAAAGATTTTGAAATTTATTCACAATTTATGTCCACCAACGGACTAATAGGTCTGTATGATATTAACACGCATAAGGAAGGATACGTAGTTCATAAATACTGGGAAGAAATAAAAAAAATTACAAATATGAAGAATTTATAAAACCCGGCAGCAGAGTAATGGGAAACGGATTAATTAATCTAAATGAATAATGAGCCAAATTTCTTAGCCAACAATCCCGGGGTTAAGACAAATGAGTGAGGCTTTAGAAATTGTTATAATAACTCCATTCGGGATTTTTTGAAGAAAGTTCTATCTGAATGAATATTTTATTTCTGACAAACAGACTTGATTACACCGATGGAGTTTCCAGCCATTTATATTATTTGTTGAAGGGCTTAAAAAAAAATTCCAGCCTGAATATGCAGATAAACTGCAGCGGAGGAGACGCACTGGAAAAGTTCGCTGATCTTGATATAGAGATTTTAACTGACAAAAACCTGAACCATGAAGGCAGAAGTGTTAAAAGTCTGACTTCAGCAGTGATATCCACATCCAAATTAATAAAAAAGAAAAAGATAGACATTATACATTCTCACAATCATTACGCAGCAAATATCGGATACCTTTCATCTAAATTCTCAGGAGCAGATACCATACAAACAAATCACGGATTATTGCCTGAAAAAGGATTTCTAAAGCATTTCAAAGCCAGAAAATATATTGCAGTAAATGAGCATATACAGGAATATATGTTAGAAAATAAAATCACTTCTGAGAAGAATATAAATCTGATAAGGTACGGGCTTCCATATGAAGAATTTAACAAAGACAAATCTTCCCAAGAAATTAAAATTATATGCGCAGCAAGATTGATTTACGAAAAAGGAGTTGATACTTTCATCAAATGTGCTGCACTGCTTGCTGGAGAAAACAAATTTAATTTCAAATTTTATTTAGCCGGTTCAGGCGACGTAGAAAAGGAGCTTAAGAAGCTCAATGAAAAATTAAAAGCGAAAGTAAAATTTATGGGGAGCGTGAAGACCCTTACTGATACTTTGAAAGGCACGGACATATTTGTAATTCCTACAAGATCATCTTCAGAGGGGTTTCCCATGTCAATAATAGAAGCAGCATTTGCAAAAAATCTGATTATAACTTCCGGATTTCGCGGATTAAATTCAATTTTTACAAATCAAAGTGATGGTCTTACATTTGAAATCAATGATCATAGGGAATTGTCCCGTCGAATTCTTTTTGCAGCAGAAAATCAAAATGAGAGAAAATTGATGACGGAACATTTTCACAGGAAAGCGCTGAAACTATTTGATATAAAAGTTATGATTCAGAAACATGAAGCTCTTTATAAGAGTGTGTATGAAAGAAATTAAGATTACTGTTCTGATGGCTGCCTACAATGAATCAAGATATATTTCAGATTCAATAAGAAGCATTCTTCGCCAGTCTTACACTGATTTCGAATTTATCATAATTGACGATGGCTCTAATGACGATACTGAAAAAACAATAAAAAGTTTTGACGATGCAAGAATCCGCTACAGGAAAATTTCTCACCGGGGACTAGCAGGGGCATTGAATTTCGGACTTAGCATTTCGGAAGGAGACTGGATAGCAAGAATCGACGCTGATGATATTAACACTCCGGACAGACTTGAAAAACAGATTAAATATATCAACAAAGAGCCCCGCCCTGATGTAGTCGGAAGCTGGTCAGTATATTTCAAAGATCCGGGAAAAATATTATTTCTGTTAAAGCCTCCAACAAACAATCATGACATTAAACATTTTCTGAACCTCCATAATCCAATCAATCATTCTTCCGTAATCTTTAACAAAAAACAAATTACCGAGGCAGGAGGATACAATGAGATTTACAGCGGATACGAGGATTTCGAATTGTGGCTTCGCCTGAAAAACAAGGCTGAATTCTTAATCATCTCTGACTTCCTTGTTTATACAAGGTTAAGAAAAGATTCGCTGACTCAAATGGAATCTAAAAATAACATTTGCAAATTTTTAATGGAGAATGCAAAAAGAAAATTTCAAAATGCAAATAATTCCGGGGAAAAAAAATACTGGAAGAATATTTTATTCTGGATTGAATATTTTTACGGTAATAAGTCAAAGGCGAGAAGATATTTTACCGGCAACATTTCTATGAAAAGGACAATGGCGTTAGTAAATACATTTCTGCCGGAATATGCTTTCCGGAAAATACTTGAGTTGAGGCTGAAGTACAGAATCAAATATAAATTTGAAGGCGGTAGAAAATTTAAGCATGAATTGCAGGGGTTATTAAAAGCATAGATGAAAACTTCGACTAAATGCCTGATACTTGCTGCTTTGATTATTACCGGTCTTGTATTTGCTTTTATGACGCCGATAAAGTTTTTAATCAACTTTGCGCATGACGATTCATTCTTTTACCTCAAAACAGCATATAATTTTTCAAAAGGACTAGGATCAACTTTTGACGGTGTGAATATCACGAACGGCTACCATCCTCTTTGGTTTATAATATTATCGGCATATTTTCTTTTGTTAAATCAATTTTTTACTTTTTCGCCGGACTTATATTTCAGGTTAGTTGTAATAATTCATTTTGCAATATGCGCGGGTATTTTAATGTTGGTATTCAAAATATTCAAACTTAGAAAAGAAAATCCGGAATATCTCAGGCAATTTTTTTTATTTATTCCCCTGTTTATAGTGCTGGTATTTACAAGAGACTTTGGAATGGAAAGCCAGCTCTTATGCCTTATTTATTCTACTTATTTGTATTTGAAAAGCAAAGAAGTATTTCAAGGAAAAAGTTTTATTATATACAAAATAATATTATTAAACCTGCTTTTCCTTTCAAGGGTGGACTACTTATTCAGCATTATTCCTTCTATCATAATTTCCGACTATTTATCTTCAGAAAAAGAAAGAATCCGGTTTCTTGTGATTTCTTGTTTAACTGTTTTCATACTTTCTATTTCTTATTTTACTTTTAACAAAATGTACTACGGCTATTTTTTAACTGTCTCGGGAGTTCTAAAAAATTCTTTCCCGGATTTTGTTTTATTCCAGAATTTAAAAATTATATTTTTATCTCCTTCACTGATGTTTCATTTTGTAAAATTCTTATTTATTGTTTATACGATTTTATTTTCATTGCTTTACTTTAGAAAGAATAAAAATAAATTAAACAAAATTGATATATTCTTATTTTACAGTACCTGCGGATCTATACTATTTATTATTTTGAATTTAAGCTATAACATGCAGGCTCTAAGGGAGTGGTATGTTACCTTCCCGACTTTTATCGGCTCATTATTATTTATTTTTTCATTAAGCTTTTCGGAAAAAAGATTTTATTTAAAATTTGGAACATTAATTATCCTGTGCTTGATATATTTTTACGAAACAAGAATGAATAACTTTAAATGGAATTCATCATATGATTACGCTATAAGTCTAAAAAATGTAACGAATGAAAATGATAAAATATTTCAAATAGATTTTAGCGGAGCGGTCGGGTTTTTTTCGGAAAGGAAATTAATAAACGGAGACGGGCTGATAAACAGCTTTGAATATCTGGACTATCTGAAACAACACAATTTAAGATCATATTTTTCCGATAAACAAATTAATTTATACTCAACTCATTCGGAGGAGAATAAATTTTATAAGATTACAGACAGCTTGGGATACTATGTTGATAAATTTTACTCCAATAAATTCGGAGGTTATCCTTTTACCTATCCTGAAAAAAATAAGGTATTTGAAATGCCTTTTGAGTATGATCATGCTTTATATGAAGCCAGGGGACATTGGTATTTATTCAAAATCCCTGAATAAACTTATTTAAATTTGGAAACTTTACATATTAAGAAGAGGAATTTAAAATTTGTACATTTTATACTACTTTCCATTTCCCTTTACAATCTATTTTTAGTATTTGCCGGTTATTTTAAAATCGGGTTATTATCCGAAGATTATCTTAATTTTATTTCCTCCCAGGGATCAAGTATAAAGCAAAAGCTTACGAGCTCGGTTGCTAATTACAGCAATCTATATTTCAGACCTTTATGGTTCTTTTCAGTTGACTTCAGTATCCGTATAAATAATTTATTGATTGGGGCAAAGGATAATTTTATTTTATTCAGGATTGAAAATTTACTCTATTTCCTTCTGCTTGCTTCGCTTGCATCTTACCTTTTATACAGTATTTCAAGAAACTACATGTTGTCTGCAGTTTTTTGTATAATGATTTTAATTTACCCTAACAATATAAATGACATTTGCCAGACAGTTGGAAAAGCTGACCTGCTATGCGCTGTCTTCTTGTTACTGGCATTGATATTTACCTTTGAATATCTCAAGAGCAAATCTACTATGTATATGGTTTTAACCCTTGTATTTTTTTCCCTGTCTTTACTGACAAAAGAGACCTCAATCATTCTTCCGTTTATTACCGTCTTTATTATTTATTTAATTTTTGACAAAGAAAAGGTATATGAAATAAAGAACCTTGCTGGACTTGAATTCTTACTACTGGGAATATACGCTTCATACAGGATATTCATTTTAGGATTACAGCCACCGGATGTTGTATCCAAATATCCCGGTCCAAGCTTATTAAACTCATTGGGGGTCAGCTTTAAAGCATTTATTTCCTTAATCATTCCTTATGATTACCTTTCTATACAGAATTTTATTGCCATCCGCGACCCGTTTTTTTTGTTATATTTTTTTCTCACGATTGTGTTCCTTGTAGGAATAATTTTCTTCTTTACGAGGCCTCCGGGTACGAAATATATTTTTTATATGCTATTGATTTTTTTGATCTCAATTTCTCCTAACCTGATCGGAGGCTATTTCGGGCCACAGTTAACATTGATTCCTTTTTTGCTGTTTTATTTTTCGTTATTTGTCATATTGAATAAAATCAAGGCGAGGATAATGTTTTTAAAAATAATATTTCCTCTGTTACTAATATTCTGGGGAGTTTTAAGCTTTAATTTAATAAAGGACTGGTCTTTTGCTTATCAATATTCCGGAACTGTAGTTAAAAAACTGATAGATATGAATCTGGACTTTAATAAAAGAAATATTATTCTCGGACTTCCTTCCCGATTAAGGCAATCCTCAGTTCTCAGTGGTGCAATTGGACCGTACAATTATTGGAAATATCTTGATTTCCGGCTTCGCGACAAATTTTCAGATCTGATTTATACAGGCTCTCTGGATACCAATTCCTTAAATGCCGAGCTAACTATAAAACCAATGGGTGAGGGGGAGTACGAAATTGAAACAACGGGTGAAACTCAATATTTTTTAAGGCCGGATAACAATAGCAGCAGATATAAGGACGGTGATATAATAATGAAATTATCAGATAATAATTTATTTCACAAACCTACACAGATTGATTTAAAAATTTTATCTAAAAATGTAGCAGTGTATGTTTTTAATAAGGATAGCTTTCTTCAATAAATATTTTTTTAATTAATGAACAAAAGATTAATTCTGATTTTCATTTTTTTAGTTGGAATTATATTTGTTTTTATATCACCCATTAAGTTTTTAATTAATTTTACCAATGACGATTCATTTTTTTATATCAAGACCGCATACAATTTTTCCAAAGGGTATGGCTCTACATTTGATCTTGTAAATCCTACAAATGGCTATCATCCCCTTTGGTTTATAATTCTTTCCACATATTTTTTTATATTAAATTTTTGCATACCATACACACCGGAACTATATTTCAGGTTCACAGTTTTGCTGGAATTCATACTTTGCACGTTAATATTCTTTATCTTAAATAAATCCCTGAACTTGAATGGCATAAAAGACAGAATGAAATATCTTGGTTTATTTAGTTCTCTTTTTCTGTTGTTTGTTTTTAGGGATTTTGGGCTGGAGCCGCACCTGATATGCTTCCTGATTTCTCTGTACATTTATGTTAAGTCAGTTGAAATTAATTCTAATTCAAATCATCTGAATTATAAATGTTTACTCTTAATATTGCTTTTCCTCTCAAGAATTGATTTTTTATTTTCAGTACTCCCGGTTATCATATTTTCAGATTACCTGACTTCGGCTCGGGAATACAGGAATAAGTTTATTTTTCTTTCAGTTTTATCATTGGTGATTATAAGCTTTGCATATTTTCTTTTTAATTATATGGTCTTTGGTCATTTTTTGCCGATATCGGGTTTTATTAAAAATTCATTTCCGGATATTTGCTTTGGGCGAAACTTACAAGTACTTCTTAATCCCGGTTACCTTACCAATCAATTTGTAAAATTAATTTTCACTCTGGCAACAATATTAACTTTTATTGTATTCTTATGGAATAAAAATTTCCGAAGCAGACTTAAAGAAATAGATCTTTTTGTTTTCGGAATTTGCTGTTCATCAATGGTATTCATGCTGATTCACTTATCTTTCAACACCCAATCTTTGAGGGAATGGTATGTCGCATTCCCTTCTTTTGTAAGTTCTATACTGCTTGTAAGAGCGCTAATGGCAATATTCGCCAGGCTTTATTATTCTGCCCTGACATTATTTATTTTTATCTTTGCGGCAAATTTTTATTTAACAAGGATTGAAAACTCGAAATGGGATAATGTGTATGACTATGCAAAAGAATTAAAGAATAAGACATCAAATGAAGACAGGATATATCAGATTGATTTGTGCGGAATTGTGGGATTCTTTTCGGAAAGAAAAATCGTAAACGGAGATGGGCTGATAAATAGTTTCGAGTATCAGGAATATCTTGTAAAGAATAAGTTAATTCAATATTTAAGGGAAAAAAAGATTAATTTATACTCAACTCACTCGGACGAAGGGAATTTAATTGCAGATAATTCCGGGCTTTATAAAGACAAATATCTCACATCAAAATCAGCCGATTCTTCGCTTGTTTTTTCCGGAGATAATTTAATATTTGAAATGCCATTTTCCTACAACCACGTTATAAATAAAAGCCGCGGATCCTGGTATCTCTTCAAACTAAAAGAATGAAATTGAACATTCTTCATATGACTCCGGATTTTAATTATGTTGACGGACGATCTTATTATGTTTATTTACTTTTAAAATATACAAAGCTAAACGGACATAATGTTTTCCTTTTTACTAATGCCGGGAATTCTTTTGACAGGCTCAGAGAGCTGAATATTCCGGTATTTTCTTTTCCCGGACTTTCCAGAAAAACTTTATTCTTGAAATCCCTGTCACTGCTCAGAAAAGTTGTAAGGGAAAATCAGATTAACATT
>JBBSDT010000081.1:0-11000 GCA_038240405.1 Ignavibacteria bacterium | reverse complement strand
GATGAAACCAAATTTGATTCTGCTGGAAAAAGACTTTGATTCCAGCTTTGTCCATCATTACTTGAATAAAATATCCCTACAATTCTTGAGCTTGAATAACTTATGTATGCGGAAGCTATTATGTTTCCGTTGCTAACTGTTAAAGAAGGTATACCAGTGCTTCCACTTCCCGGAAATCCATTTACTAATCTGGTAAAGCTAATTCCGTTATCTGTTGATTTATTAACTCCATTATAGTAGCACCGGCATATAGTATTCCGTTTTTTACGCAAAAACATTCAATAAATTGACTGGCAAGACTATCATTATTCAAAGCAACCTTTGACCAGCTAAATCCGTTATCACCTGACCGGTAAACTCCGTCCGCCTGCATACCTGCAAAAACGAATCCGCCCATCGATATCAATGATCTTATAAGAGCACCCGGTGGCAGGCCATTTGATGAAGGATTCCAGCTTAATCCGCCATTAGTGGTTTTATAAATTCCTGATGTGTCATGCATAGTACCTGCAAAAACGTTAGCTCCGTCATATAAAAGTGCCTCGACAGGTCCCTTTCCCAATCCATTACTCACTGTAACCCAAGTCACACCGGCATCAGTTGATTTTGAAATTTTTCCGGAGCCTAAATAAATGGTATTGTCGATAGAAGAAAGTGAGGCTGCTCCTCCGGGAAAATTTGAATAAGTCCAGCTTGCACCGTTGTCATTGGATGTATACAGACCGGATCCTCCGGCGCCGAAGACTTTGCCTCCTGCCCTCGCAAATGAGGTGACTCCTGAAAGTGCAAATTTCTCAGCAAGTTCCCAGGAATCTCCGTCATCGGTAGTTCTCCAGATAAAATTGAACTCAGAAACTATTACTGCATCGTCACTAACAAATACTTTATTCGCGTCCTCGATAGGGGAAGCTACCTGTGACCAGATTTCGCCGTCATCGTTTGAGCGATAAATAGAAGAAGTAAAATCTGACGTTGCTGCATAAATAAAACTTCCTTTTTTCGCAAATGAAAGTGCTATCTTGTTATTTAAACCTGATGTGGGAAACCAATGCATACCATTGTCAGTTGACTTGTAAACATTATTTGATCCGCATTTATCTCCAGCACCGGCTAACAGATTATTTCCGGAGGCGATAATATCAAAAATAGTTGTATAAAGTATGCCTGTATTGGCCGCCTCCCAGGTGGTTCCGTTGTTAGAGGAACGATAGACTCCAAATGCCTCTGTCCCTGCGAAGATAAAGTTATCCTTTTCATAAAATACATTTATTTTTATTCCTCTCGGACCGGGCATTTGTACCCATTGAGAGTAGCTTAAATTAAAAATTAACATAATTATCAGAACTGCCGGATAAAATTTTTTCATATGGTTTTAAAATTAATTATTCTAATTAAATGTTCTGCGATTTAAAATTAATAATATTTCTCATTTTGTTAATATCATTCTTTTTGTATCAACAAAATTCCCTGCTGAAAGCTTGTAAAAATATATTCCGCTTGAAAAATTACTTCCATCAAACTGCACAGAATAACTTCCTGAATTTTTGTTTTCATCTACCAACGTTTCAACAACCTGCCCGAGAATGTCATAAATCTTCAGCTCAACATGAGCATTGGCAGGACACTGATAATTTATTATAGTCTTGGGATTAAACGGATTGGGGAAATTTTGTGAAAGAGAATACTCTGTTGGAATAACTATAAAGTTACCATTAACTGCCGTTAGTCCGAAATCCGATAATGGTCTTCTCCATACTGCATGGTCAGAGGTCCCGGCAAATAAAAATCTATCGTTTGCACACAATCCCTCAACATCTATTACGGTTGGAAGTCCAGTACTAACAATTTCCCACGAGGCGCCCCAATCCATAGTTCTTGACACTCCCTGAGTGTTGCCTGCAAAAACATTATTTTCCCCAACCTGTACAAAAGAAAACATGGAGCCTCCCGGTACTTCGGAGCTAAACCAGGTGTAACCGTTGTCAATTGAGCGTGATGAACTGAATGTTTTGCTCTGCAGCCATTTATCTCCCAGTCCGAAAATCTGAAATATATCGGGATAATTAAAATAAAATATATTTGAAACCCATGTAATCCCATTGTCGGTGGAACGGTATAAACCGTTTTGTGTCCCGATTGTAGATACAACCGTCAGGCAGGTGCCAAGACCATTGCTTCCGACAGCATTAACGGACCCCATTGACAAGTTAGATAAAGTCCATGATAATCCGTCATTTGTTGAGTAATAAATTCCACTCTGGAAGGACGGAGCATCAAGTTGAACAGCAGCAACCAGATTATTTCCGCTAATTGTTATTGAGAATACTGCAAAGTAAGTCGCCCCGGAAGGGAAGCCGTCAGTAATTGTTGCCCATGTATTTCCATTATTAGTAGAGCGGAACATGCCTTTATTCGTCCCTGCGATCAATGCATTGTTCTTAACCTTCATAGTGAAAACGATTGCATTTTTAAGATTAACATTTCCGGTATCTGTCTTTTTCCAGCTGTCTCCGTTGTCCGGAGATCTGTAAATCCCATCCTCTCTCATTCCGGCAAAAACATATTGTCCTTTTGAGACCAGAGATCTGGCAGAAGAAGCTGGAGCTAATCCCTGCGCCGAGTTGACCCAGCTATTGCCTGCATCCGAGGATTTATATATGGCAGTTGGATTATTAATTACTCCAGCAAAAAGTTCTCCGTTATTGCTGATGAGTGTTTGGACAGTACCGTTAGAGATGCCCGAATTTGAAGGGACCCAGGTGTCACCAAAGTCCGTACTTTTAAATATTCCTGATGTGGTACCTGCATAAAATACTCCATTCAATGAAGCAAGGGAATAGGTTAAACCAGGTGCGGTATAATGATCCCAGGTAAGCCCATTGTCAGTTGATCTGACTGAAGTCCGTGCTGTAAGAATTGTATTACCTATTGCAGCCATGGAAATGAGATATGAACCAAACTGGTACTGTAAATGCCAGCTTTCTCCATTGTCATTTGAATAATAAATTAAAGATGCCCCGTCAACAACAAGTATTACGTTTCCGCTTACAAAAATATAATAAACATTTGTGATTGAATTGGGTACAAGATTTGTCCAGGTAACTCCGAAATCACTGGAGCGGAAGAGTCCGCCGTCAGGGTAGGCAGTTCCGGCAAATATATAATTATCCTTAACTGCAACACTCCGTACATATTTTCCGGACATAGCAGGAAGTACGGCCCAGTTCTGACCATCGTTAGACGATTTGAATACTCCTCTTAAATTACCCGATGGTCCGGATAGGCAGCATAAAAATCTCCATTTAGTTCCGCAAAGCTTTTTACCCTTCCACCCTCAATGCCTCCGCTTGCACTAAACCAGGTTGCTCCGCTGTTTGTGGATCTAAACGCCCCAAGAGCATCAGTGCCCGCGAGAATCAGGCTGCCTGATTTATAAAGCGCATTTATATCAATACCTCCTGGTCCGCTTGTCTGAACCCACTGTGAGTTTGCAGTGCTAATAGCAAATGTTGTAATAATTAAGAATATCGCAAAAAGTTTCATAATAATATTTTTTATATTTTTAATTTCTTATTCATAAATAACACTTAATACATACCAGGCATCTATTTAATTAAAAGCATTTTCATAACAGAAACAAATGTCCCTGCATCAAGTCTGTAAAAATAAACTCCCGCCGGAAAGTTATTTGCATTCCATTCTACCTGGTATGAACCCGCAGTCTGGAAGGCTTTAGCCAATGTTTGAATTTCTTTTCCAAGAATATCATAAACCATTAATTTAACATAGCTGTTATGCGGTAACTGATAATTAATTATTGTGGACGGGTTAAACGGATTCGGATAGTTTTGAGAAAGAGCAAAGGAAACTGGATAAATTTGTCCCGGTGTTTGCGAGCCTGTAATAGTGAACGGATATTTAAGCGTGGTAAAGTCCCAGCCGGTACCTGAACCAGTTGACGCTCCACCTACGTAAACGTTTCCTGAAGAATCGACGCCGATTGCATTGCCTACATCAGCGCTGTCTCTTGCACCATTAAAACTGTTAACCCATTCCTGCACACCGGTATTCTGGTATTTAACAGTAACTATATCCCGGTTATAGTTAGAAGAGCCGCTATAGCCTGTAACAAAAACATTTCCATTTCTGTCAACTGCCAGTGCCTGTGCTTCATCATTATCGTCTCCGGTTCCGTTATAATGTGCTACCCACTGCCTTATTCCTGCAGCATTGTATTTAATAGTGCAATAATCGGAATTATAAATTATAGTCTCGTCACTGCCGGTCACATAAATATTTCCTGAATTGTCAAGCGCTATTGCATAAGGAATGCTAGAACCTGCAAGTCCCCGGTATCTTGCTGCCCATTCCTGCACGCCGTTTGCATTATATTTGATTGTTGCAAATTCAAGAGCGCCGCCATTGCTATAACCTGTTACAGAAGAATTACCTGCTCCGTCCACAACCAACCCGGTCGCAATATCTCTTTCATTCAAAGGTCCGTTATACCTTGCAGTCCATTGTTGAATACCGGAGGGATTATATTTGATTGTCAGATAATCATCTTCCCCTAATGGGTCATTTCCTTCAAAGCTGGTACCTGTAATGTAAATGTTATATGAGGCATCAAAACCAATTCCTATCGCTTCATCATCTCTGTTTATTGGGGCGTTATTATAAAATTCCATCCACTGCTGCTCTCCTGCAGAAGAATATTTTATTGTAATGTAATCCTTATCTGAATATGCTCCATTATGAACAGTTGTATAGCCTGTTACATACACATTACCCGCTCCATCAACCCTTACTGCATTGCCTGCATCACCTCTTTGAAAAGAACCGTCATATCTTTGAGCCCAGATTTGATCACCGGCAGGAGAGTATTTGACAGTTGCTATATCGGTATTGACAGAGAATTCAGATGTATGGTTACTGGAACCAGTCACATATACATTTCCTGCATTGTCAACAAAAATTGAATTTGGATTGTCAGTTGCATGTCCGGGCCCATCATACCTCGCTAACCACTGCTGCACACCAGATGAATTATATTTAAT
Source organism: Ignavibacteria bacterium (assembly GCA_038240405.1). Classification (GTDB taxonomy): domain Bacteria; phylum Bacteroidota; class Ignavibacteria; order Tepidaquicellales; family Tepidaquicellaceae; genus JAGPCH01. Next base: position 5,943 of record JBBSDT010000081.1, on the reverse strand, counting down.
TGTAATATAATCATTTGCATTAGCCCCGCTGTAGGAGTAGCCGGTAACATAAACGTTACCCGAGTTATCGACAACCATCGCCTGAATTGCATCCATGCGGCTGCCGGTTCCGTCATAACGGTTTGTCCATTGTTGAGAAAATGCTGAAGCTAACATAAGAAAAGAAAGAGCCACAAAAATTAATGTTTTCATGATAGTAGTAGTTTAGTTATTTTTAATTTAATTTTTAATGACCTGCTCACAATTAAATTACTCCTTGAGGAATTGTCAGAAAATTATCGGTAATTAACTCTATAAGCAAATTATAATTCACTTTTAACGTAGTACTGTATCTATCTCCTCTGGAGATGCAAGTTTGAGAGAATATATGTTTATAAAACTTGTGAACGAATTAGCGTAGAAGGATATGGTCTTATTTCAAATGAAGTGAATATGGAAATTAGGAGTATGTCCCGAATATGTAAGAATATTTTATTTATTTAACCTCTGCACAAAGGGGAAAGTATTTCTCCTTGATTACATTCAGATGATGTGATTGATGTCCTAAAATAGTAAATCCCAGTGCGAGGACTGAAGATTCATATTCCCAGCTCTTACCTTTTCTCAGTAAAATCTCCGTATCGAAACTTTTAAAAAGAGATTTTGTCGCGGCTCGCACAGTTTCCAATTCATTTATGAGATCACTTACAGTCCTTCTCTCAGCAGTTGCTTTGATTACATAGGTGTCCTGGTCAAATCCGGGAGCTGCAGTTTCATCTTCTCTTGCAAAAAGGAGAATTCTGTAATTGAATATTCTTTCGGTGTCAATAAGATGCTGGAAAATATCTTTTACGGACCATTTACCTGGCGCATATCTTTTATCATTTAATTTCTCAAGCCGGTTCTTATCCAGCAACTTTAAATCTTTCATGCTCTGATCTAATGCGTCTGTTAGTTCGATATCGGGAATTAAATTGATGTACCGGTCATAATATTGAGGCATTTCGGAAATCTGAGATTTCTTCATATTAAAATTATTGTGTGAGTTTTAAAAAGTAAGTTTTATAATATTATTTATGACGCTATTAATTCAGCCAGAATTTTTTGGTTTATTTTACCTAATTTTACTTTTACAGTTTTAATAATATTTAATAATACAAAATGAAGAAAGCCATTGAATTTTCAGACGGCTTTCTTCATTATAATTTACGAACAACATGTGTTATATGTTATGCCTTATGGAACAATCTTAGTTACAAAATTAATTGAATTATTGTAAACAATTACTACGTCAGAAAGATCGTCAAAATTATCTCCTGTAACATAAGTTACTACATATCCTGAAACAAAATTATTTGCATCGTTATATATCAAAATCAAATCGGACAAATCTACCGTACCGTCCTGATTTACATCTCCTCCATAAATTGCAAATCTGACTGGCAGGATCTTAAGGCGTTACTTTCCTTACAAATTGGCGGCATTATTATGGGTGATTATCAGGTTGCTGAGGTTGGTGAAGGAGTCGCCATTCACATCAGAGTTATATAACCTGAATTAAACACAGATGCATCCTTAATAATATTCTTAAGATTGTAAATTAAAAAACTCTTTAACATATTCAAAGAACTGAATATGTCTAACTGTAGGTTTCAATTTCGGAAATCTGGAATTCATCCTGAATCTCCAACTTAGGAGTGTTTCAATCGTTTGTTAAAATTCTTTTAAAACACGATTAATTTATTTCAATGCGAAAATAACTAATAAAACAAACCCTGTTATGGCGATAAGTCCATGAGCAACGGCAAGAGGCTTAGGAACAGGTTTTCCTGTAAAGTCCCTTATAACCATGATAACGCCCCCTATGGCTGCAACAATAAACAAGATCATGCTGGGGGCAGGGCTGATAGTATTTTTTACAACATAGATAATTAAGATTATAAGAGCTGCTCCTGCTAATGGTCCATGCAGAAAAACAATTCCTTTTGGAGTTTCTTTTCCTCTTAAAACATATGAGATGAGAATCAATCCGAAAATTGCGGAAAGTGAAAACAAAGCAATTGATATAGTTAACATATTATTAAGTTTTATTAAGAGATAATTAATTTTTATATTTTTTTAGATTCCGGATTGCGGGTCCCTCCAATACTTTACCTTCAATATCGAATCTGCTTCCGTGACACGGACAATCCCAGGACTTCTCAAAATAATTGAAATTACAAATGCATTTTAAATGAGTACAGGTAAGTGAAACAAGATGAAGCTTGCCATTATCATCTCTATAAGCCCCGCATTTTTCCCCTTCTATTTCAATTGATTTTCCTTCGCCATTTTTTAGTTCACTAAAGCTGGTAATATCTACATTCATTGGCAAATCTTTTAAATATTGTATTGCATCATCAATATTTTCCTTAATAAAATTTTTTGCTGATTTCATAGGTGTAATTCGCTTTGAGTCATAAATTTCATTCCACCGGTTAGCTTTTTTCAAAATCATATCCTTTATCAAAATTCCAGCCAATGCGCCATATATAAGTCCGTCAGTTGCAAAACCAGTTGCAATATATAAATTGCCGTCACCGGAAGGTCCAATATAAGGCAGTCCGTCAGCAGACCGGTAATGCTGTCCTCCCCATTGGTATTCAAAAGATTTCATATCGAAGTGCGAATCAAGATAGGATTGAAGCCTCTCAACACATTTTCTATTGTCTTCTTCCTGACCGGTTTTGTGCTTTTCGCCTATTGTCAATATGTAATCTTTACCATTATTATGATAAGACCTGACTGAATGTTTTTTTTCATCTGCACTCCAGAATATACCCTCTGGATAATTTTTATTATTCAAAGTTCCTGCCACTCCATATTCCCTGTAAGGTGCTAAAACAGATTGCACGGCATAAACCCCTTTGGGCGTATGGGTTGCCATGATAATATGTCGTGCTCTGACTTTTTTATCTCCAATGTAAAGCATGTTGTTTTCTTCTTCAATTCTATCAACCGGAGAATTTTCATAAATGGAACATGAATTAGAAATCATTTTGGAAGCCAGCTGCCGAATGAATTTTAAAGGCTGAAATTGTGACTGATTCTGTATTTTTAAAGCTTTACTGATTTTAAACGGCAGAGGAGTTTCGCTTACGAGTTCGGGTGAAAGGCTCGCCTGAGAAGCAGATTCAAATTCATCATTTAAAAAATCAAAAGAAGAATTATCAGGGCTTTCGGCAAAATAATAAAAAGGAGTATGAATAAAATTACAGTCTACTTTATATTTAGAAATAATATTTTCTATGAGTTCAAGTGCTGCTTTTCGTGAAGCAGCCACTGCACACATCACTTCTTTATCCCACTTTCTTTTTATCTTTGAGAGGTGTTCATCTACCACAACATATAAATTTCCGGTTGAATATCCCGTAGTTCCAAGGCCGATATTCAATGCTTCGGTTACCGCCACACTTTTGCCTTCATTACTGAGTAGCATTGCAGAGATAATTCCAGTAATTCCTCCGCCAATAATTGCTACATCCACTTCAATATCTTTGGTTAGAGCAGGAAAATTTACCTTCTCATTTGAGGTTGCTTTCCAGAGAGAGGTGGTTTTCATTATTAATTTAAATTTTATTTACGAGTAAGATAAGTGACATCAACTAATATACTTCCGAATCCATTGGAATTTTTAGCTTCACTTTAGGAATGATTGGCCTTCGTGTGGTCAGATCAAATTCATATCCATGAGCCATTATGTGAACGCACATATTATAAGCAGTTTCTCTTAAATCCATAAAAGAAATATTTGCTCCGTCGAAAATATATACAAGCCCTTTTCCTAAAGTCCTGAAGCGGTTCCCGCCCTCCACCATTATAGCGGTATTTTCATCCAAACCAACTCCTAGGAGGCTGGGATTTTTTGCAACAGCGCTTAACAATCTTCCGAACCTGCTCCTTTGTGAAAAATGCTGATCAATAATTATGCTTGAGGGAAGCAATGCAAGTCCGGGAGCCATATCAAATTCATTATGATCATAATCCTGATTTATTCTATGATTAGGATACACCAGCATGGTTTGTGATAAAACAGAAGCTCCGGCGGAAGTCCCTGCAATAATTCCTCCATGTTCATAAATGTTTCTGATTCTGTCGCAGAAAGGTGTGTAGGCAATAAGGGAATTTATTTTATTCTGATCACCACCGGTAAAGAAAACTCCTGATGCCTTTTCCAGTAATTTAAGTTTTTCGGGCTTCTTCGCATCTTCTCTGTTTTCAAGATTTATGAAGTAAAGATGTTTTACTCCTGCAGTACGAAATGCTGCTTTATAAATTTTTATCATTTCCTCCGGTTCACCGCTTCCAAAAGGAAGCACAACAAGTATTCCAGTACCTATTTTTTGTGCAATTGTATTTAAAATTTCTCCATGATTGGTCTTATCTTCATGGCCGCCTATAACTATAATGATTCCTTTTTTCTTTCGCTTATTCATTTATATTACAGTTTGGAAAATAGTTATTATTTTTTTTTGAATTCACAGGATAATCAAACTATTTGCACATCAATAACCTATCAGGTGTCCGGAGTATCCCAAGGCAATTCTTGCTGCGAATCCGGCATTTAGAATAGCCTTAATTCCATTCACCAGACTCTCTTCACCCTTTACATAATCATTTTCCGGCAGCATTACAATAACTGAAACATCAGTATCAGGATCATATAGCATCAGTGAAAGATAACCTTTAATACATCCGTTGTGTCCATATCCGAGGTCTTTAATATAAAAGCATCCCAGTGCATAAGTTTTGTTTGAATCAGATACTGTATGCTGCATAAGTTCCACGCTGCTCTTAGTCAGAACGTTCTCTCCTCTCATAAGAGTACGAATATATGTACTTAGCTCAGCCATTGTGCCGATGCCATTTCCTTCACCAACGTGCGCGGACATGTTAACATCTGAAAAAGTTGCATTACTGTCTTTTGACAGCATTAATCCTTTTACAAAAGGTGCCGGAAGCTGAACATCAGATGCTATATAAGGAAATGTAATACTCAAAGGCACAGGAGATGAAGGTCCGGTTATAAAATCTTTTATATAATCTGCGTATTTTTTATCAGACCCGCTTTTAAATGAGTAAACTCTTTCAATAATTTCACTAAGCATTGTGTATCCCGTATTACTGTAATGATAGCCTCGCCCTGGGAGGAAATAAAATAAATTATTTTTTGCATCCTGGTTTACCAATTCTTTAAGTTCATACTGGTGTGACGGATCAGTATACATCATATAGTCCACATAACTTAGTCCTTTAAAGCCGGGCACAGAATCATTATCAACATCATATACTCCTGCTGCATGCTGAAGCAGCAGCTCTATTGTAATATCATTCTTATTTGGAATTTGAAACTCCGGAATATCAGGAATGTAAGGTATACTGCTTCCGGGGATGTTCTCTGTAATTTTTGATTTGATATTAAGCCAGCCATCCTCCTGCATATTGAGAATTGCAGCTGAAGTAAAATTCTTGGTATTGCTGGCGAATCGGAAATGTGTATCTTTTGTTACGGGTATTCCCGATGAAGATGTCGAAGATACAAATACGTAATCCATCGAAGTTTGAATGAGAACATTCAAAGAAGGAACATTTCTGCCGGTTACCTTTTCATATTCAGTTCTGACACTATCAACTGCGTTTTTGACCTTATTATATTTTTGATTCTGTGCCGGCAACTTATACGAACTGCATATTAATATGATAAGATTCAAAAATATTACTATTCTGAGAAAGTTAAAATTTTTCATTCTGAAAGAATTTTATTTAAGATTTTTATAAAATGGATTAATAATTTAAAAAAAGAAAAGTACTAATAAGGGCAGAATAAAAATACATAGAAGCCAGAGTTTACTTAATACCTTTCAATTTTATATATTCCCTATGATTATAATTGTCATTGAACATTGACAGTTGTAATTTTTTTAG
>JBBSDT010000080.1:0-11023 GCA_038240405.1 Ignavibacteria bacterium | reverse complement strand
ATTACTGAATACACTTGGAGGCTGGAGATACTCCGCATCATTTTATACCGCTCCCTATGAAGTAAGGCTTGCATTAAAATTATTAAAGTACCGTCAGCCTGAAGTTGAAGGATTTTCATTTCAAAACTAATCTCCTTCCTCATATATCATATTGAAGGATTACATAATTACAATTTTAAAGAAATTCAAAAAACAAAAGTCTGCCAGAACTCTTTCATCTCCTGAAGCTTACAAGATCTGGGCAACTTTCTACGATAATCAGCCCGATAATGTAGTGCTATATCTTGAGGGGAAATTATTTACTGAAATGATTTCTCAAAATGATATAAGCAATAAAAAAATTTTAGATATTGGCTGCGGCACCGGGAGGCATTGGAATGAAATGCTGAAAAAATCGCCACTGAAATTAACAGGGATGGACAACTCTGAAGGTATGATTAACAAATTGAAAGAAAAATTTCCTTCTGCGGAAGTATTTATTTCAAAAGAAAATTCTTTAAAGCTATTTGATAATTCAGTATTTGATATTATAGTCTCGACCTTGACTATCGGGCATGTAAAGGATATTAAGAGCTTTCTTCATGAATGGAACAGAGTGTTGAAAACAAACGGTGCGATTATAATAACTGATTTCCACCCCGAGGCTTTTGGAATTGGCATGAAAAGAACTTTTTTATATAAAGGTGAAGTCATTGAAGTTGAAAATTATTTATATACTATGGCTTATCTGAAAAAAATATTTGAAGAATTAAACTGGGAAATCAGCTATATAAAAGAAAAGGTAATTGATGAGGAAGTAAAATATCTATTTGAAAAACAAAATTACATGAAAGCTTAGAAAAAATTTAAAGAATTCCCTCTGATTCTTGGAATACAATTAACAAAAAAATGATTTTAAAAAGGTTACATATCATTGGCATTGATACCGGACCAAAAGATATAAAAATAGAAAACGATATAATTACTGAAGTAAGCGAAACCGAATTGACCGGTTACTCGGGTGAAGTTGTCATGAATTTTGATAACTGTATTGGCTTCCCGGGATTAATTAATTCTCACGACCATCTTGAATTTAATTTATACCCTCAGCTTGGTCATAAGATTTATCAGGACTATGTGGAATGGGGAGATGATATTCATGAAACAGATAAAGAAATTATTGATTCAATCGAGGCTATTCCCCTGAATCTTCGTCTTAAATATGGAATAATTAAAAATTTAATATGCGGGATTACCGCCGTTGCACAACACGGAGCTTATAATTCCTGCCTGGATAATTCACCAATTTCTGTTATCAGAACCGGTACTTGCATTCATTCTGTCCAACTTGGAGGCAACTGGGGATTAAAATTAAATTATGTAAAAAATCTTGAGCCTTACATTATACATATCGGAGAAGGAATAGACGCCGAATCTTATGATGAAATTAATGAGCTGATCCGATGGAATTTATTTAACAGAAAGCTTATCGGTATTCACGTTATTGCAATGACAGTTGATCAATCTTCACATTTTGAAGCTCTTGTCTGGTGTCCTCTTTCAAACATTTTCCTTTTCAATAAAACAGCCGCTATAAAATCTTTGAAAGAAAATACAAACATATTATTCGGAACAGATTCTACTCTTACAGCTGACTGGAATATATGGAATCATTTACGAAAAGCGAGAAATTTAAAATTATTAAATGATGAAGAATTATTAAGTTCATTAACTGATAAAGCTTCAAATGTGTGGGATATAAAGAATTCAGGAGAAATTTCACCCGGCAAGAAAGCTGATATTGTTGTAGCTAAACAAAAGTCCGGGAATTTATTTGACTCCTTTTATTCAACAAATCCGGAAGACATATTCCTTGTCATCAAGAATGGCAAAATGATCCTCTTTGATGAATCCTTAAAAGAACAGTTCTCATCATTTTTAAATCCATCCATGAATTTTGATGTGATCAGAATTAATGGAATAGCAAAGTTTGTCGATTATGATATTCAAAAAATTATTGATGAAATTCACAAATATAATTCTTCTGTATCCATTTCAATTTTTGATTTTCACTGATAAAGCCAAGTTATTCTATAAATTAAGAATAATTACTCTCCTCTGAGTTTTTAAATCATCGGATACGGAAATTTTTGTTTGTTAATTAATAATATATGATTAATTATTAATATAATCTTTTGTATATTTGTTAAAAAATTATAATTAACCATGCAGGAATTTTAAAAATATTTTATAATCATTTAACAAAAAAATATGAAAAATCTATTAAAACTTTTTATTTCAGCTTATATACTTTTATCATCGGCTTATTCTCAATTTATTCCAATTGATTCAATCAGGGTTCAGGACTCCAATCAGGTTTCTCGTTTATTGGGTCAGACAGTTACGACCCGCGGAGTCGTTACTACTCATCGGGAGTTTGGACTTTCCCTGGTTTATTTTCAGGTAAGAACTGCCGGATGCGTTGGATTTGATACCACATTCAGTTCAGCAGTTAAAAGAGGAGACAGCATCGAGGTAACCGGTGTGGTATCCCAATTTAATGGCCTGACCGAGTTAAATCCTGTTAGTTCTGTTACAGTGCTGGATACAGGAAAAACTGTTAACCCAACAGTTGCCACATGCACGCAAATCAGAACCAACGGTGAGCTTTATGAGGGCAAGCTGATAAAGATTTTAAATGTAACTGCGGTACACACAACTGCGGGTGGCAATGTAACTGTTTGGACTGTTTCGGGCTCAGGGACAAATTACAGAATCCTGGTAGGAAGCGATTCATGTGATATAAGGATTTATGCAACTTCGGAAATTGCTAACCAACCTATAATCGCATTTCCGTTTAATGTTGTCGCTGAATGCAGTCAATTTGATTCTTCTATTCCCTATACTTCTGGTTACCAGATACTCCCAAGACGGTTAGATGACTTCAGCGGTGCAACAGTGATACAACCGTCTTCAAATATTATTCCTGATAAATTCTTCTTACATCAAAATTATCCCAATCCGTTTAATCCGAAGACAATCATTAATTATGAATTACCGGTGAGCGGACAAGTATCATTGAAAGTTTATAATATTCTGGGAATGGAAGTGGCAAGTTTAGTAAATCAAGGTACTACTTCTGCAGCCGGAATTCATACGATTGAATTTGATGGCAGCAATCTTTCAAGCGGCATTTATTTCTACTCTTTATCTGTTGATGGCAATTTAGTTGATATTAAGAAAATGTCATTGTTGAAATAGGTTTTTGAACGATGATTTATCTGATTTAGTAATGGATTATCACTAGACGTCTTTATAATTCTAGTATTGTTATTCACCTCGTTACGAATCTCGTCTTGCTCTGCCGGCAGTATTGATTGAGTGGCTGGCTGAGTGAGGCGAGCGAATCGTAATGCTATTTAAAAGCTATATTTCCACCCGTTAAGTTCACAAGGTCTGACATTATTTTTGATACTTTAGAAACCCCTACGTCAAGGGTCAGCTTACATCTCTCGTCGGAATTATTATTTAATAGTTTTAAATCCTCTGTCTCAATAAGATTCATGATTATATTTATGAACCTGTATTCAAATTCCAGGTTTAGTTTTTCCATAATGAATTTTTCAATCTTAACTGAATTCTTAAGACATAAATCTGCAGCGTCAAAATAAGCCTTTCTTAACCCGCCAGTCCCCAACTTAATCCCTCCGTAATATCTGACGACGACTACAAGCGCATCCGTAACATTATATTTATCGAGAGCATCGAGTATTGGTTTTCCGGAACTACCCGATGGTTCTCCATCATCGAAAAATCTGAATTTATTCTTATCTATCCCCAGTCTGAATGCAAATGGATGATGAGATGCGTCAAAATACTTTTTGTTAACACTATATTGATTATTCTGAACATCGGTAAGAGACTTTATAGGAAAAGCCAGCGAGATGAATTTTGATTTCGAAACTTTGATTTCTGCTTCAGATGATTTTTCTATTGTGAAGTATGAATCAATCAAGTAGCATATATTAGCTTTTTAATATCCATCCCTCTTCACCTATCAGAGGAACAAACTTGAAATCCTCGAAAGTTTTATATTTATATTTAGGCTCACGGTCTTTTTCTCCGGAGTTTTTAAGTTTCTTCAATAACAAAAGCTTTTGAGAAATCTCATCTCCGACAGGTATTACCATTTTTCCATCTATGGTCAATTGTTCAAGAAGTTGTTTCGGAATCTTTGGACTTCCGGCCGTTACAATTATTTTGTCAAATGGTGAGTATTCGAGCCAACCCTTTGTACCGTCATCATTTTTCAATTTTACTTTATAACCCAATTGAAATAACTTTTCCTTTGCTGACAAATAAAGCTCATAGATTCTTTCGATGGAATAAACTATTGCTCCTAGCTCACTTAAGACTGCTGACTGATAACCTGACCCTGTTCCAACTTCCAATACCTTATCGCCTGGCTTTAGTTCCAGAAGTTCAGTCATAAATGCAACGGTAAATGGCTGTGAGATAGTTTGATTTAAATCTAGCGGTAAAGCAATGTTTTCATATGAATATTTCTTGAATTCATCTTTTACAAATAGTTCTCTTTTTATTCTTCCTATTGCCCTTAATACTTCTTTGTCTTTTATTCCCGATCCGTGAAGTTTCTCTACCAGTTCTATTCTATGCAGGGTATTGAGATCTGTCATTCGTCATCCTTTATTTTGTCCTCAGTCTTTACTTCGTCCTTAATGGATTCTTCTTCATAATCTTCATTGCCGGTTTCCTCAAAAATATTTTTCATTGAACTAACTACTGAAGTTTTACCCATCGATTTAACTAACCTGTCCTTGAGCTGCATAATATCACTATAAAAAATCAATTCGCCGTCTTCTCCCACTGATATAATTTTCCTTTCTTCGGAAACAACTATTGAAATAGCATCAGACACTTCTGTAATTCCAATAGCCGCCCTGTGGCGAGTACCTAAATTCTTGTTCTTTATCTTTTCGGGTTCGGACAGTGGAAGCAGGCACCTGGCAGCTTCAATTCTTTCATTCTTAAATATAACTGCACCATCATGAAGAGGTGATTTTGGATTAAATATTGAAATTAATATTTCCATTTTTATTCTGGATTGTATTATTTCCCCCGTTTCAATAACATTCTTTAGCCCTGTCGTCCTTTCAATAACCATCAATGCACCCCATCCTCTGTTTTTCAATTCAAAACAGGCATCGGCAATTTCATTAACATTTTCATCCACATTAACTTTAGTAAATATTCTGGCAACTTTTGTTTTTCCGATGAATAACAGAAGTCTTCTTATTTCCGGCTGGAATAAAATGATAAATGCTATTACCCATATATCTGTTATGCGGCTTAAGAGCCACCCGGTCGCCTGCATATTTAATAGCTGCGCAACAAATGAAAATGCAATAATCAATACGAGCGCGATAAATATCTGTGAAGCAATTGTGCCTTTCATAATAGTATAAAGCTTATAAAAGACATATGTTACAATCAATATATCAATGATATCAATCAGCTTTACCGATAAGAAGCCTATTTTGAATAGTTCCATTGCCTAATTATATACGATAAATGATTTGTTTAGGAAAAGATATTTTTCATTATAAATCTTACCGTCAGAAAATACTTTCTCAAGCTCATTTCTTCTTAAAAGCCTTATTGAAGTTGCAAGTTCACGCGCTCCGGATTCTTCACTCTGTTTCTTATACCAGCCTAAAGTATATCTTGTCAATAGTTTTGTCCTGGCACTTTCGGGTAAAAATTGAAAAAAAGGAAATAGAAAATGAGGTTCAACCGGAAAAAAATAATTGGGGGTTTGAATAAAATAATGCCTTCCAATCCTTCTGATTTCTGCTGCTAATTTCTTTTGCTCGTCAAAATTATTAAAATGCTCTATGAGACTGTTGGAAAAAACAAGATCATATTCATTATCATCAAAAATTTTCAGATCTCTTACATCTCTTTTTATAAAACTTAAATTTCTAAATTCCCTGGTATCCTGTTTATTAATGTTAATCAATGTGATATGATAATCAATATTGTTTTTGAAATCTGAATTTCTCCAGAAATAATCACTTCCTCCAAGATCTAATATTCTCATAGGCTTTTCAAACTTATTGCAGTATTCCAAAAAAAAATCTAATCTTTTCTTTCTTAGCTTTGACGAAACCGAGTCTGCATTATTCTGGTTGGCATTATAAAGTAAATAGTTTTTAATCCTTCTAAACATACCGATTCGTTATAAATCAACTCTGAAAGTCGCAAAATAATGTGAATCTTTAAAATTTAAATTATCCGATAGGTTTTTAATTATTCGATACTGATATTTTCCCTCGAGATAAAATTGTTTTACCGGCTGCCAGATAAAATTTGCCGATATAATATCCCTGTTAATCCTGGTACCGTCCAGAAATCCGTTTGATCTAAGGTAAGCATCTCCAAGCCCAAAATTTATGTTGCCTCCATAGTTAGCAATTAATTTTCCAGCTGAATCAAGAAGTATCCCTTCTCCCGAACGCTGGTGCTGGAATTGAAATTTAATTTTTAAACGATTAGTAATATTATAATTTAAAAGAAAAGCTATTTCATCGGAGTTTGGAGGAAGAGCATGCCCCAGAGACATTGAATGATTTGTAAATGTACTTTTATTAGAACGGTGCGAATACACAAAAGGATCGAGATGCGTAAATTCTATTGATATATCCATATCCGGTGAATGACTCCATAAAGCCCCAAATTGCCAGCCGAATTTGTTTTCGTTTAAAGAATCTTTTTTTCCCAAAGTTCCGAATGTCAAATCATCAATTAACAGGGATGATTGAATAGAGAAATTTTTTACGGGAATAAATTCTGCATCAATTCCCAGAAGAGAATTATTCTCTGTTGTCTGCTCCTTACCCACGCTAAGATCAGCTGACGTCAGGAAGCTTACCGGATTTAAGTAAGTAAAGCTGAATGGTTGTTCGCTGATAATTACGGATTCCCAAAATCCCAGCTTGAAAGCTCCTGAAAAATTAATGTTTAGATTATGCGTTGCAATATTTTTTGAAGACAGTTCACGGTTTGTGAAAACAGGAAAGATGCCGATAGAATCGCCTTTCAAACTTCCATATGCAAATGAATACTCAACAGCTTTGTATTTAATATCCAGTTTTCCAAAATCAAACGGAACGGTATTATTCGATAAAAATAATTTATCAATGTAACCGAATCCTTCATAAAGAGGAGTCCTTCCAAAAGTAAGTGAAAGCCAGTTGGATTTAATTTGATATCTCAGGTAACCTTCAAATGAATTAAAATTTCTCTTACTATTTACAAAATTGCTGTTACCATTTAATACAGGATCGGTTAGCGATGCAAAAATTATATCACTGTCGCTGGCATTTGCAAATCTACCATTCAAAACTTTTATGAAATATGCCACAGAGTTATTAATTGTTCCTCTTAACTGGATTCCCAGATTAGCCAACAGAATTGAATTCTTACCAAGCGAATCCCCTGTTGAACCTCTTTGCGAAACGCCCCCCCCAAGATCACCAAAAAAAGTTTTATTCGAATCTGTATAAAAGTATAAATGCTTTTGCATGTTATCTTCAAAAATATTCTTAAAAACCGGACGCTTGAGAAGTGAATTCTGACTATTGGCAGTTTGATACATATCATACTCAAACTCCGCTTCATAATCTTTAAGAAATTTTTTGTCAGTATGCGATAATTTGCTTAAATTTTGTTCCACAGAAATCAAAAATGCGGCAACCTCTTTTCGCGATACGGGGAGATTCGAGGAATTATATTCAGGGATTATTTTCTTTATCTGCATTCTCTTGAGATAATCATATACAGGATTGTAAACGTCAACTAATTCAACCTGCGATAAAGCAAAGTTGGAGATTAAGAATAAAAAATTCAGGATTAGAAAATATCGGATCAAAGAAAGAAATTTTTTATAAAAGTAAATAAATTAATTAACGATTTAAATCTATTTTTTAAAAAATCAAAGTGTCCTAAACATCTTTGATTTTGAATTTAGTTTTATTATGTTAAGTTTCAAAATTTATCAAATCATTACATGCACACAGCTAAAAAAATTTCAATAAAGCTCAGAAAAATATTCAGAATACTTGGTCCCGGGCTTATTACGGGAGCAAGTGACGATGATCCGTCAGGTATTGCAACTTACTCGCAGGCGGGAGCAAGCCTTGGTTTTGGATTACTGTGGACGGCTCTTCTCACTTTTCCTCTTATGGCATCCATACAGGAAATGTGTGCACGAATCGGAATAGTTACTGAAACAGGTCTGACTACCACGTTAAGAAAATATTACTCTAAGAATTTGTTGTATCTGATGCTTTTATTTAGTTTCCCTGCGATCACACTTAATATCGGGGCGGATATTCAGGGAATGAGCGCTGTTGCAAAATTGTTCTTCCCAAAAATTCCAAATTTCATATTCAGCATTCTTATTACAATCTCTTTAGCCTTTATTATTGTTAAATTTTCCTACAAAAAAATAGCCAGGATACTTAAGTGGCTCTGCATCACCCTGCTCTTATACATAATAGTTCCATTTTCGGTTAAAGTTAACTGGTTTGATGTGTTAAAAAGTACGGTTATCCCAACTATTCATTTCGACAAAGCATTTTTTGAAATATTCGTTGCAATACTTGGAACAACTATATCGCCCTATTTATTTTTCTGGCAGGCAACGATGGAGGCTGAGGATATTTCCCATAAAAAAAATATAATTATCAATAAGAAAATAATCCATAGAATGGAAGCCGACATTGATTTCGGAATGTTCTTTTCAAATCTTATAATGTTTTTTATTATTCTTAGCACAGGATCTGTGCTGTTCACGGCCGGCATAACACAAATTGAAACGGTAGAACAGGCCGCAAAGGCACTAGAGCCCCTGACGGGAAAACTTACATATATATTCTTTTCTGCAGGAGTAATCGGGACTGGTTTTTTGGCAATACCTATTCTTAGCGGATCTCTATCCTATATTCTTGCTGAGACTTTTGGATGGCAGAAAGGATTAGATAAGAAATTCATTGAGGCGAAAGGATTTTATGTGACAATTCTGGTTTCATTGATTATCGGAATGTCATTAGATTTTCTTGGAGTAAGCCCGATAAAGATGTTAATTTATACTGCAATATTATACGGACTTACCGCGCCGGTTTTGATCGCAGTCATTCTGCATATTTGCAACAACAAAAAAATAATGGGTAACCATACAAACAAGAAATGGTCAAATATTTTAGGCGGAATAACCCTGATATTGATGACAATTTGCGCCATAGCATTGATTTATTTTCAATTCGTGTGAATTCAATGATATTTCAATTAATAGCTTGATAATTATTCTGAGAGAGTAAATTAAATATTACATTTTAAAATTTATTATACTATAAAATGAACACTTCCAAAACTGAAAATTTCGATGCAATCATTATTGGAACAGGCCAATCCGGAAAACCATTAGCTTTGGCGCTTGCAAACGAAGGATGGAAAATAGCAATTATTGAAAAAAGATTTGTAGGAGGAACATGTATTAACTATGGCTGCACCCCTACCAAGGTTATGATTTCCAGTGCAAGGATGGCTTATCTGGTTTCACGAAGCAAGGAGTTTGGCATCCATACAGGAAAAATGAAAGTAAAGCTTGATGAAGTCAGAAAAAGAAAAAACTTAATTGTAAAAACGTTCAGGGAAGGCGGGAAGAAATCATTAAAGGATAACAAAAACATAAATTTAATTTTTGGAAATGCCTCATTTATTAACAAGAACGAAGTTAGTGTGAAATCAAAAGAAAACAATGTAAGGAAATTACAGTCAAGGTATATTTTCATTAATACAGGGGCAAGCCCGATGATTCCTGATATAAGCGGCCTTAAAGATATTAAATTTCTGACATCGGAAACTATCATGGATCTAAACAAGATTCCGGAAAATCTTATAATTGTCGGGGGAAGCTATATCGGGCTTGAGTTTGGGCAGATGTTCAAAAGATTCGGCAGTAAAGTCAGTATTATTGAAAGAAGCAGTAATATTCTTTCCAGGGAAGATGAGGATATATCTGACGAAATAAGAAAAATAATGATAGAAGATGGAATCAAGATTCACGTTAATTGTGAAACAATAAGCATAAAAAAAATTCGAAGCAAATTATTAAAAGTTTTTATAAAGGATTCTACAAAACAAAAAACAATTACCGGTTCTCATATTTTAATTGCTTCAGGAATAAAACCTAATACTCATGAGCTTTGCCTTGAAAGTGCAGGCATCGGCATAGACGATAAAAATTTTATTAAAGTTAATGATAGGCTTGAAACAAATGTTGATGGAATTTATGCGATGGGAGATGTTAAA
Source organism: Ignavibacteria bacterium (assembly GCA_038240405.1). Taxonomy (GTDB): domain Bacteria; phylum Bacteroidota; class Ignavibacteria; order Tepidaquicellales; family Tepidaquicellaceae; genus JAGPCH01. The sequence continues at coordinate 649 of JBBSDT010000080.1, read as the reverse complement.
GGCGGACCGGCCTTTACTCATATTTCTTATGATGATTATAGAATAATTTTTTCAAATCTTATTAAAAACAAGAGAGAAAGCATAAGAGATCGTTTGGTACCTTATACTGTTTTTACTGACCCGCAATTAGGAAGAATTGGATTAAGTGAAAGAGAATGCATTTCCAAAGGCCTGAATTATAAAGCTGCAGTGCTGCCGATGAAGAACGTCGCCCGTGCGGTAGAAACCGGAGAAACCAAAGGATTTATCAAAGCCATTGTGGATATAGATACAAAACAAATACTGGGTGCAGCGGTTCTTGGAATCGAAGGTGGTGAGTTAATGGCAATGATGGAAATCGCTATGATGGGAAATCTCCCGTTTACAAAGCTAAGGGATGGAATTTTTTCTCACCCGTCACTGTCGGAAGCATTAAATAACCTGTTAATGAAACTGTGATTGAAATTAAAGTTTACCACTTTATAAGATTATATTTAGCCGGCTAATCAATTCTAAACAATCAATACCGTGTGATAACTCAATAGAAATGTCATGCCTTTGAACTCATTAGAAATGTCATACTCTTATTTTTAAATTAATGTAAAGCTTCAACGTAACGAAAGGAGGGCGTAGCCCGACTGAAGTTACGTTGAAAGTCTTGAATATATTT
>JBBSDT010000079.1:0-11041 GCA_038240405.1 Ignavibacteria bacterium | reverse complement strand
TTGCCTGTATACCTGTGTAAATTCCGCACCAAAATAAAGTATTAAGCCCGAATAGTATATCCAGAGAAATAAGATTACCATTGATGCGGCGGCTCCAAAAGTGGAACTATAGGAACTATTGCCTAAATAAAGTCCAATTAAATATTTTCCAATTGCAAATAACAGAGATGTAATAATAGAACCGTACCATACATATTTCCAGGATATAATTACATCAGGAAGGTATTTGAAAATTACAGCAAACAGTAATGTTATTACAATAAAAGAAGATACTATATTTAATACATCTGCAATTGGAATAGGAAAACTTAATACCTGACCTAAAAAATTACTAAAAAGTGAAATGATTGTATTTATGACAAGAGATACTATTAATAGAAAACCTGTAGCAATCACCATAGAAAAAGATATCAACCGGGTCTTTATAAAACCCCAGATTCCCCTTCCGGGTCTGAGTTCGACTCCCCAAATAATATTTAATGATTCCTGCAGTTCAATAAAAGCTCCTGCCGCTCCAAGAATCAGCAATATTACGCTGAAAATTGCAGCGAATATTCCTGTAGTTTTATTCGCCGCGCCCTTCAATATTGTTTCAATCATCAGAGCGCCGTCATTTCCAATCAGATAATTTAGCTGCTTAAATATCTGTCCTCTGGCAGCATCATCCCCGAAAAAAAATCCTGCAATGGCAATTGCAATAATTAATAAGGGACCTAAAGAAAAAACCGAATAATAGGACAGCGCTGCAGCCATTTTAAAGCCCTTATCATCCAGAAATTCATCGTAGGTCTTTACCAATAAATCTTTTATTTCTTTAAAACTTAATTTTTTAATATTCATTTTTCAATCTGCAGGTCTTCCCTGATTCTAATCATTCTTAATAAAGACAAAAGCCAGCTCACAGTGGATTCTGCTCCTTGATTTTGATTTACCATATTAGAGTTGAGCCCGTCAAAACAGCCGCCTGTGGCAAAATCACACAGTAGCTCCTGACGTTCATTGTTACCTAAAAACCAGCTAAAGGCAATGATAAGCTTATTTATCCATTCCTTTTGATGAGTTACAAGATACGCCTGATAACAAGCATCTACCAGAGGAGGTATCTCTATCGGCTGCTGATCATATTTTGCTCTCGATCCCCCCTTTACATACCAACCGTCATTACCGATAAGAGATAAATATTTTTTTTCTTTGTCATAGAGGACATCAAAGAGCCAGGTTAATGATTCTATTCCCGCCGCAATTAATGTTTCATTATTTAAGAATTCTCCGGCCATAATTAAAGCCTGTGGTAACCTTGCATTTAAATATGTAAGACTGGTCTCGTACCATTTCCAATCTTTCGTCTTGTTCTCGTTATAAAATTCCAGCAATTTTGTAGATAAATTTCTTAAAATCTTTTTTACTTCCCTTGCTCCCGAAAATTTATTTAAATAAAATATGCTTCCAATTATAATATATGCCATCGCCCTTGGAGATCTGAACCCTGACATTTTGTTAATACTTTGGTCAAACAGGTTTTTTGTCAGGCCCAACGTAGAAAGCGAAGTCGTATTTTTTATCATATATCCAAAAACAAAAATCACCCTGCCGTTGCAATCTTCTGCGCCAACTTCTTCAATCCATCTTCTGTCATATGTCATAAAATTTCTGAACAGAGCTTTTTCCTGGTTAAATGAATGATAAACAAATGTTAAATATTTATTTATATATTTATCCATTTTTTCGTCATTAAAATTCAACCGGTACATAAATGCAACCAGCAGAGCCCGGACATTGTCGTCAGTACAGTATCCTTCATTTGGATTAGGAATAGAATATGTTGCATGCTGAAAAATTCCTGTACTGTCGGTGAGATTTTTCAAATGTGTAAAATTTACATCAGGCAGAGAAGGCATTGTTTTATATCTGGCCGGAGGTAGATTTGTATTTAATTTATAATTCTCAACTGCTTTTATGAATAATTTGGTATAACTCTCTCCAATCTTTGGCCAGATCATATCTCTTCCGGCATCATAAGCTTTCTTCCTTAGCTTATTTCGTTTATTTTCATCTTTCAAAAGATCAGTCAGGACTAGGGATAAGCTTTCAGGGTCATTAAAAGGTACAAGGACTCCCCTGTCATCTGCCAGAAGCTCTTGAGCATGCCAGTAGGGTGTGGAAACAACAGCCTTGCCGCATGCCAGTGCATAAGTCAATGTTCCGGAGACAACCTGCTCTTTATTTCTGTAAGGGCTAACATAGATATCGCTCATCAGAAGAAATTCAAGCAATAAGCTGGTATCAACGAATCTGTTTATAAACATTACATTATTTTCGAGTCCATTTTTTTTTACAAGATTTTCCAGGGAATTACGATATGATTCTCCGAAATTTCTCTTAACATTCGGGTGTGTTGCTCCAAGTATAACATACATTAATTTAGGATAACCCTTGACAACAGCAGGTAGTGAATTAATAACATCTTCTATTCCCTTGCCGGGACCTAAGAGTCCGAAAGTTAATATTACTTTTTTTTCAGTGAGCTGAAACTTATCCTTGTAATAAGTAGGATCAAGGAAAGGGACATCATGGGCTCCATGAGCAATAAATCTTATTTTGTCAGGTGAAATCTTATAAATTCTTTCTAGCATTTTTAAAGCCCGCTTTGACTGTACTGTGAAATAAGAGGAACGGTCGCCGATCTCCTCTATAATTCTGAATTGTTCCTCTGATGGTGATTCCAGCACTGTATGCAGAGTTGTAACTATAGGCTTGTTCAGTTTTTCATAAAGATACAGGATATTTGAACCGGCTTCTCCGCCATAAAGCCCGAATTCATGCTGAATATTCACCACATCCGATTCTGAAAGATTCAAGAAATAAGCAGCTTCTTTAAAATCGTTAACAATTTTATCATTTATCTCCAGCTTAACATCAGAAGTGTATTTATATCCTTCAGGTATATCATTTAATGCTGCTATATTTACACTGAAGTCCCCGTTATTTGTAAGATTATTTATAGACGTGGCAAGATCATTTGTGAAGGTTGCTATTCCACAGCGGCGTGGTACATACGAAGAAACAAAAGAAATTCCAAAGGGTTTTGTCATCTGATCTAGCTTTTTTTAATATAATATAAGATATCTTTCAATGAAGCAGTAGCTATTGCAATTGTAGTATCGGCGGCTCCATAATACATTATGACCTGATCTCCTTTAACAATTACCCCGCATGGAAAAGTTACATCGGGAACATCTCCAACTCTCTCGTACATTTCATGCGGTCCGAATATCCATTCATCGCATCTCTTTATAATTTTACTTGGATCGTCAAGATCCAGCAATGCAAGTCCCAGACGATAAAGCGATCCTGCAGCAGTTGATTTGACTCCGTGATATATAAGAAGCCAACCCTCAGAAGTTTCTATCGGTTGCGGACCCAGACCTACTTTATAGGCATCCCACCAGCTGCCTCTTCTTGCAGGTAGCAAGATTGAGCTGTCTCCCCAGTGTTTTAAATCCGGCGAATAAGAAATCCAGATATGTGCGCCCAATAGATAGCTTGTGGGTGAAGGGCGATGTAGTAATGCCCAACGACCATTGAATTTCCTCGGAAATAAAGATGCGTCTTTATCATCCGGAGGCATTATTACTCCATAACGCCTGAAGGTTTCGAAATCTGTAGTAGTAGCAAGTGATACTAGGGGACCGCTTTCCGAAAAAGATGTATAGACAATTGCGTAAATGTCGTCTTTTTCTAATTTAACTATCCGGGGATCTTCTATTCCGTATTTTTCTTCAGGGTATTCATCTGATTTGGGAAGAAGAGTTGGTAGTTTATCTATTTTCCATTTTGTAAATCCATCGTTGCTTAATGCTTTACACAAATGAGAACGTCCAGTCATTTCTTCAACCCTCACCATCAGGAGTGCCTTATCTTGAAAAATAGTAGCTCCGGGATTAAAAACCGAATTAACCTTATATGGCCAATCGGACGGAGTCAGAACCGGATTATTTTTATATCTTGTAAACAGATTGTTTCCTTGAAAAGAAAGGCGGGAAGAACGCATAAGGATTTATTGGTTTATTATTAAGTTTATTATTAGCTATTAATAGATTCTAATAGTTATGTCAGGAAATGTCACTTGCTGACATTACTTATCACAGATATAGTTAATCAATTGTAAGTTTTAAATATAAATAAGATATTAATGTCACTTTTCTCATAAGTATGCAATCAATATACCATATCTGGCATAAATTTTGATGTTAACTATTAAAATATACTCATCCTAATTGACACATAAACTCTTATATGTAATCATATTACTTACCTTTTTTTGTCTCTTAACTCCCTGCCATATCCTTGAGGCCCAGATTATCAAAATCGGAAAAATGGAAGTTATTTACAAAAATACAAAAACATACGATGAAGATGCCATTACTTCTTCCATGGGTCTTTATAAAGATGAACCCTTTGATATTAAAAAAATAAAAAGCGGAATTCTGCAGCTTAAAAAGTTTTATTTTGATAATGGATTCTTTGATATAGCAGTTGATACTTCTATTGCTTTCAACCAAGAAGATGAAACTATGTTATTGAAATTTTTTATATTTGAAAACAAACATTATAAAATTGATAATTTAATATATAAAGGGCTGGAAAAAGTATTACCTGAAACTTCGGCAAAGATAAGTAAAATTCAAACTATAGGTCCGGATAAGTTTTATAATAAAATTTTAATCATTCAGCAATCTAACGAAGTGCTTGATTATCTCCAAAATCACGGGTATATGAATGCGAGAATGAAAATTGATTCAGGGATAATAATTAAAAAGTATTCCGAAAATTCCAATCCGAAGTTAAGTGTTATATTAAATTTTGAAGGGGCTGATACTGTATTTCATTTCGGAAAAACTGATATTCATATTGACAGCAACGTTTATAATGTTTCTGAAGAATTACTCCGAAAAGAAATCGGATATAATGAAGGCGATATTTATAGCAAGGAAGTTAAGTTAAACAGTGAAAGGGATGTCTCAAAAATATCAATTGTACAAAGTACCCGGATTGAAATTACCTCGATTCACGGTGACATAGCTGACTTTAGAGCCAATATCAAGCTTAACAAAAGAAACGAAGTAATACCATACTTAAAGGGTACAAATATAGAAAACCATTTTTATTTCGGCGGAGGAGTTCAATATCTGAATAAGTATTTTTCATCAGGGGGAAAAGTTTTATCTTTTCAGCTGGATGCATTGTACAATTCATTGAAAATTAATCGTTTTGAATTTTCCACGATATTGACCCAGCCACATTTTCTTAATATTACCAAATCTACTATTTCGGATAAGCTTACTATAGGCTTATATAATCTTGAAGGATTTAAAAATTACTATCTCGGTAACTCAACTACAGTCAATTATTTTATTTCGGAAAAGACTTTTTACAACAATGCTTTCCTTGACTTAAACGAGGAGCTTGTAAGATTCAAATTTGACAATGACACAAGTCTTTTAAATGTATTCCATTCCATATTAAATGTTACAGCTGTTCATGACAATACAAACGATTTGCTCTCACCCTCGCGCGGTTACTATCATTCTATTACTTTAGGAAGTGCAGGTCTGATACCAAAACTTATTATTCATGCATTCAAAAACTTTTATTATTCTGAATACTTCAAAGCATACTCTTATAACAGGTTTTATTTTAATTTACCTTCGCTAACCTCAATTTTTGCAACAAGTTTTAAAGTCGGAGATATTATTGAATATGGATCAGGAGATAGGTTAATCCCCATTCAGTCTATTTATAAATTTTTCAGCGGAGGAAGCGGCAGCTTGAGGGGATGGAACGCCAAAGGCAACGGTGTGCTTGCCAATAAACTTAATGGCGGAAAATTTCTGCTTGAAGGAAGCCTTGAATTGAGAAAAAAATTATTTCCCCGCAAGGAAAATTTTCTTAAAAATATAAGCGGCGCTTTTTTTCTGGACTACGGAAATGTCTGGGAGTCTCATAAGGATTTCAAACTTAAACAGATTGCACTGGCTATCGGATTTGGAGTAAGATATAATTTGTTCATCGGCCCTATCAGAGTGGATTTTGGATTTAAACTCTATGATCCCCTTGATCAAGATAAATGGTTATTTAATAACTTCAGCCGAATATTCAAAGATAAGTTTGCGATACAATTCGGAATCGGTGAGGCTTTCTAAATTAATACTTAAATTTATAAGCTATCTTAAGACCGGTATTATAAAAGGATTGTGAATTATCAACAGACCCATTAGAAATTTCTTCTCTTGAAATTTGTAAAATCAGGGTTTCAGGTAAATTCAGGTTGAAAAGTTTGTTTAAGGGATAGTCAATTGAAAATTCAAAATTCTTTGTTTGCGTTAACAGTTTTCCGCCTACCTTTACTGTAGCATCTCCAAATGCAGAAGTTAACTGTACATCCGTATCAGTTGGTTTTCCTTCGGAATAATTAAATTCGGCATCGGTGATAAATGGTAAGATTTCTCTTACAGTTTCCGAAATGAAAGAAGTTATATATAAAGATCCAAAACTTGTTCCCAAACTTGAGGCCATAGATGTCCTTTGTGAGGTTGATAATTCACTCTTGTATCTTCCGAATAACAAATAAGATATTGCGTCTGACTCTGCATCATTTCCTGTTATTTCAGACCCGTTTTCATAAAGCTTAACCGCCAGGTCAGGCTTTTTAATTTGTCCTTTTAAAGTCAGAGCAACTTTTACCGGTAAATTCGAATTGGAGCCATATTGCTGAGTTACCTTTGTTCCTTCATGCACTGCTCTGATATCCAGCGAGGGCTCCGAAATAGGACCATTAAAAGAAATCTTGCTGTCATCAAGCTTGAACACCTTATAAAAACGGTAATAAGAGTCTTTTAAAACGTCAATATCACCTACCGCATTTAACTGGTTGTCAACTGTCTTCAAATTCAGGTCCGCATTAATTTCCCCGTATAATCTGTCGCGTGTAATGTTATTGAAATCTATTGAAACATAAATCTTTTTTTGAGTTTTAATATTTAAGTCGAGATTAATGATGCCGGTAGGATTTGAATTACCTATTACTTTATACTTTCCTCTTTCAAAAGGATTTATCTTTTTTAAATCATCTTCATTTATAGCAATCACACTATCAATTCTTATGGTATCCTTAGTTTCATTTACATAAATAAAATTATCATCTTCGGCATTATAGCCGGAACCTTTTGTTGGAAGGGAAGATATTGTTGCATCTTTTATCAGAAATTGTCCTGTAATGTCTAACTTTTGCAAGTTTCCCTTTATAGTAACCGGATTATTTCCCACTCCTCCCAATATACTACCCTCTACACCTAAGGTGTTTTCGATAGCGGTCCCATCCAATAAATAAAAGTCGCCTGAAGTTGAAAGACTAATATCGTTTAATTTGAGATCTTTGAAATCAATATCTCCAAATACATCAAAGTGTCTGGATTCATTTCCAACATTATATATGCTTAATTTATTCAGATTAAGCTTGGAATTTTCAGTGCTAAAAGAGAGCTTGTAACCGTAATCCATCCCTGTAAGAGCAGCAAAAATATTCCCATGATTTATGTCCAGTTTCCCTTTCAACTCCGGAGCAGAGACAATCCCTCCGGCTGATATATTTCCTTCCATTACACCGCTCAAATCAGGCAGAGATGGAATGAGCTTTGTAAAGCTTCCTATTTCAAAATTTTTAGCTGTGAAATCAAGTTTCAAAGGACTATTGGACAAGTCATCTTTATTCGTTGCACTATCCTCCGGCATTAACGGATTACTATATGGAATTTCACCTGTGATCTTCAGGTTCCCTTTATCATTATTGTTTAATAAATTGATATCCGCTTTCGCTACTGAACTGTCGTATTGAATATTAACATTGATCTTTCCTATTGCGCTGTCATTATATTTTAAATTATCAGAATTTAATTTTACATTCAGATGCGGATCAGCTTTATTTCCCTTATAGTTAATATATAAATCTATTCCGCCTTTTATCGGATTTATACCAGCCGGTGTTTCATTTGTACTATCCATCTGATTAATAATCTGCAAAACTTCATAGGGATTGATATTTCTGGACTCTATTTTAATGTCACTGTTTCCATTAATAGAATACTTTCCATTAATGCTTACCGCAATATCTTTGCTTTGAACGGCAAACTTTTCAAAGTCAATATCTCCTGACGGGTTATAATCTATGACCCATGGTTCTGTATTTTTTAATTCATTTAAATTATATTTGACCCGCATTGTATCAATGTTTGCTTTAAGTCCGGCGCCTGTCATATCTATATTTCCGTTAAGCAGCGCAAACAAAGTCGAATCACGTCCTCCATGTCCATTAATTTTCATTTGTGAATTAAGCATGTTTGCTGATAAATAAACCGAGTCAAATTTATTATTATTATAAATTATTTTATCGCCTTTAATACCAAGGTTAAGCAAATAAGGCTCCAACGAATTTTCCGTGGAGACAATTGTATAACGATTTTTTAAAGACAGGTTTGAATAAACATTTTTCAGAACTATACCGGTATCATTATAAACGAAATCATCAATCTTCAAAATTAAATTTGATAAAAATTCATTTCCATCGTTTGAAATATCTCCCGTAATATTACCGTTAAATCTTACTCCGAACGGCCTGAGAACCTCCTCCAGCTTACTTGTATCTTTAGTTGTAAGGCTGTATTTAAGATTTATATTTCCATATGAAATTTTTCTTGTAATAGATCCGCCTTGATTTAAATTCAGTGAGTCATACTGAAGCTTGTTGTTAACAGCATTTGTGATTGATGCAATATTATTTTGCAGGATTTTTGTAAGTGATGATAAATCAAAGGATCCATCAGCTTTGAAATCAAACATGTTGGTCTCCGCGCTTAATTTGCTCTGACGCCCGGAATTCTGAATGATTACATTTAATGGTGTTGCCGGAATTTTATAATTTGCATAAGATGAATTTCCTATATTAAAATTATAATGTCCGTTTATGTTGTTAATATTGCTGCCTCTGCCGTTTACAACAAATGATAAATTCAGGTTACTTTTATCCCCGGGTTTCTTTGTAAGCCTTGATATATCAAGCTTACTAACCTTTCCTTTTAAAGAATATATGGGATTTATTAAATTACTGATATTAACATTCCCGGCAACAAGAACATTGCCCATTGAAGAGATGTGATTGATATTGAGGTTTATATTGTTACTGACAGCTTTGATAATTCCTCTAGATTTAGTTACATCAAATCCGGCAAAGTTCGAATTGTAAATATTATAATTCAACTCTGTGGACATATTACTCAAAGAAAATCCGCTCCCGGAAAAATAGGCGGACATGTTTAGATTGCTGTTCAGATTATTCTTTTGAAGCAGTCTTCCGAGGTTTAAATTGCTTGTATTTAAATTACCCTTATAAGTTTTGTAATCTAAATTTAAATCTATAGCTCCTTCTGCTAAGCCGGACTGCGTGTTAATTCTATAATCAGAGCGAAAATTGTTAAACGTTCCTTTAAATGTAAAATCCGTATTTATAGAACCTAAATATCCATAGTTAGAGAGGGAGGGTTCTCTGTAAAGCAGATGAAGATCGCCCGGATTTATTTTCGAATTTTCAGAAACTACATCAAAATACAATTTGGAAGGATCCTGTAAATTGATTATTTTTCCCTTTAAATTTATTATAGAATTGGGAAGTGCAAGGGAGAGTGAACTGACATTAAGATCGCCGTATTTGCCTGTGGCCTGCAGCTTTAGACCGGCAGCGCTATCCAGCACATTGAGTGAAGGAACAAAAAATTTCAGATCTGCAAAATTAAATTTATCAATATCTATGTCAGCATTTAATTCTTTATCTTTAAATTCTTCATATATTATATCCTTAAGAGGATTGAGTGACGTCATACGAAGCTTGTTAATCTTAGCATCCGTTTTGTCTGTTACTAACTCCATATTCCAGAGATCTGTTATTGTATCTTTAATATTAATATTCGCATCAAATTTTAATTTATGAATGTTAAAGTCGGAGTTTGTATTAAAGGAAAGATTTTTAAGACTCAGATTTTTAAAATTTTTAAAATATTCAGCTTTTAATTCGAGATAAAAGTTGTTAACATTTAAATAATTAAAATCAAATTCGGACAATCTTTTTCGCTGTACACTATCTTTTGCTCCGGTAACATTAAGATATCCGTTATCCACTTTTAATTTTTCAATTGTTACTTCCCAATCAAAGACGCCGGGAGTTGTATCTTTTTCTACAGCCGAACTGAATAAGTTCGCAAAGTTCCACATCAGACTGTCATTGCTTCCTTTGAATCTCGTCAAATAAATTTTAGGATTCGTTAAAATTACATAGTCTAATTTTATTTCATGGTTAAGCAGTCCCCATATATCGTATTTTAAATCAAGGGATTCAAAGTTCAGAAGTGTGTCCTCTTTAACAGTTATGGTTCCTTTGTTTAATTTTAATCCCTGAAGAATATTTCCCTCAAGTGATTCAGCCCTGATCTTATTATGCTTCATCTCCCACGAATCATTTAATTTATTAAGCGTCATCTCAAGCGCCCATTGGTTAAAAGCGGGGGTCTGTATAAAAATATATAACAATGTTAAAACTATTATAAAAGAAATAACCACACCTGAAATAATTATAAGCGACCCTTTCAAATATCTATTCATATTTCAGATTCCAATAATTGCTTATTTATTTCTATGGCTGCAATTGCCCCGTTAGCACAGGCAGTAACAACAAGCTGAGGACCCGGCACAAGATCACCAGCGGCAAAAATTCCATTTATACTGGATTCTCCGCATTTGTTAATACGTATCTTCTTATTTATTCTTTCAACCCTGCATCGCAAATCTTCAGCAAGCGTACAGGAATTGTTTACTTCAATAGTAAAAAAGAGATTATCAATTTCCATTTTCTCGCCCGATGCAACAGTCAGCTTGTTTAATTCATCTGACATTCCTTCGAGCTTAACAATTTTATCTTCGATGATTCTTATATTAT
>JBBSDT010000078.1:0-11064 GCA_038240405.1 Ignavibacteria bacterium | reverse complement strand
CGCTGCCTCATTCTCCTGTTGATGAATAGAAATAATGGTGCTTATAAACTTATAAACTTTTTTCCTTATACGATTGCCTGCCTCATCATAGGAATAATACGTTACATACAACGTGGTGTCATTAGTTCCTGAAGCAGGATTCCCCATTAATACTTTCTGTTGAAGCTGTGTAATAAGATTCCTATAATCATATAAAATATTACTATTTTTATTAAGATTATCCTTAATTGTATTTCCGTTAGCATCATAGAAATATTGTCCTTTCCTGCCATTAAGACCGGCGATTTCATTCGTCCCTGTAATATAAGTATATGCAAAATCATCAGTTATATTTCCAGCGCTGTCAGTTCTTTTAAGCGTAAGTAAATTTCCATCCTTGTCGTACGTGTTTAAGAGACTATAAGCCCTATCATCTGTTAAATGACTATAAAGCAACCGGTTAGATTTATCATACCTGTATGTGAAGCTTAAGCTGGATGTATTTCCAAAACTTTTATTATAACCGCCGGTTAAATTTTGGGTCTTCACGTTTCCATTCCTGAAATACGTATTTCCATAATTAAACGATTCATCAGTTGTTTCCATTGATGTTATCCAATTCCTGTTATTATATGAGTAGCTGTTATTCAACGAATGATCATTAAATTTCTGCATACTTATTTGTGAGTTTTCATTGTATTCATAAGAAACAAAGTTAGTATAATCAACCGGACTTTCCGGAGGACCTGTATAATAATATACATCCTGTAGTCTACCGGAATAGTCATAAATGTAATTATAAGCCTTTGAATCATTTTTATCCGGACGATAGGTTAAAAACGTCACTTGGTCTTAAGAGTTATATTGATACTCTGTAACTAAAGTATCAAACCCCGAAATAATATTCCATAACTTTATTACCCTACCCCTTACGTCATAGCGGTAATACTTGAAGTTCCAGCTGTCACTTTTTCTAGTACGATATGCAGTAGATACGAGATTGCCCTTTGTAAAGTTAGTGGTAGAATAATAGTCCGATGGAACACTGAACAAGTTAATAACAATTGATTTTGTTATGGTGTCATAAACATTCACCGTTAGATAATTGCCGGCAGAATCAGATTGATACTGAATAGTTGAGGGGTTATCGACTGCATATAAAACTTCACCGATACCCGTAAGACGATTTAGCCCATCATAATTTCTGAATGTATACCTTGTTGAATTATTGATCAGTACTCTTTGCACTTCATCCTGCGAGAAAATAAGATTATTGTTTTTATCATATGTAAAATCCGCCTCACCCGCATCCGGTGTTTTTCTTGTTAATTGTCTTCCATATCCGTCATACGAATAATATATGAATTTTCCTTCAGGAGTCTTAACCTTAGTCACTTATGTAAATTTCTTTATTTCCAGAATGTGGATAAATCACATTAGTAAAAGTTCTAACATACTTCTTGTATTTTATAAAATCCGTCTGTCCTAAAATATTGGTTATTTCTGATATGGTTCCGCGATGATTTCTATAGAATGTAACTTGCTCTACCGGTCTGAAGGCAACCGGAGTTTCCAATTTAAAAGTGTAATTTCCATTTATGGTTGAAGAATGTTCTATTTTTATGACTCGTGGTCCATACAAAAAATTAAGGCTATTTCCGGGACTAGTAGAGAATCCAAAATCAAAATCAATTGATGCTAACAAGGGTCTTCCCAAAATATTAATTTCCTGATATGGATGCAGTAAACTGTATGATAAGTTTATTGTATTGTTATATCTGTCTTTAATCGCTTTCAACATTATTACCTTGGGTTTTCTTGAGACTTGGACCGTATCTTGAGAACTAAAATCAAAATAGTCAATTCTCTTCTCTTCAAAAATAAATATTAATCCGTCACCCTTCATTAGTTCAATCCTTCGGTTTTTATAGCTGGCAAGGCCAGTGGTTTCCGTAAAAGTAACGCGTGCTTTATAAAAAAGCTCCTTTCCTACATAAGAATAAGTTCCTTCGTAGCTTCCATTCCTTGCATCATTAATTAAGGATATTGTTGAGCCGTCGCCGGCAAGTATTTGTATAATATCAGGGTGTTCTATATCAGCCGGAATTAATTGATTGTCAAAATGATAACCAGGAATTAAAGCATGAACACTATCTCCCTGAATTATTTCTCTCTCCGGACTAATATTAGAAAAAAAGTTGGTTTCAAAATTGGGTACCTGAACAGCAATTCCATCTATGCTAATGATCCATTCAGGCAAATTCACATTATATCTTCCAAAATTACCCTCATAATAAGTGAGGGTAGTTCCTGTAAAATACTGATGTCCCACAGACCCATTATAGGTTAGCGCTACATCAAACTGCAAATCACCAGGCAGTTTATAATTATATAATGGAATGTTATATATTAGATTTCCATTAAAATCATTTATTATTTCCTGCTCGTCAAAACTAAATCCATTTGATTTGTAATAACCCCTTTCGTTAAACATATTGCTTACATCTTTTAAAGGACCGGATACATCTACGAAATCATTAGTATCTCTAATAATATCATTGTCAATAGAACCATTAGCTTCATTTTTTGTATTATTAATTGCTTTATCGGAGGCACCATTAAAAGTAAATGCAAGAAGTAAAATTCCAGCTATTGCATAAATAAAAGTCTTCATTTAAATGAATTAAGAATTTATAATCCTAAATTATTTTTGATTAAATACCCCAACATAAATATGAGGTTTTCACAAATAGTAAAACTTATTTCAAAAAACTTAAATTAATTTACTGTTCATACTGTAAAAACCTAAAAATCGTACAAACAAGAGAGAGTAAAAAATGTTTTAAATAAGCCAGATTTTGATTGGTATTTTTTTCTTATGGGGGAATTTAAACTTTTCAAAAGTAAATGTTGGATTCTTAATTGTCAATTGATAAAGTCTCGCCTGCCCCTATAATAAATTCTTAAGTATTTTTGAAAAACAACCGACGGCTTAAATTAATAGTGTATGTTGTTTTTAAAAATGGTTAGACTGGTTAGACTGGTTAGACTGGTTAGACTGGTTAGACCGAGGAACATTTCATAACTTTTTACTTAAAACTAAATGAATTATATTGTGCACTGACTTACAAATTTTATAAAAATCATGTCTAAATTACTAAAAGAAAAACTTTCCTCACAAATACCCTCACTGAGAGATGAAGCAAAATCAATTATAAAAGAAAAAGGATCCAGGAATATTGATCAGGTTGTAATTGACCAGCTTTACGGAGGTATGAGAGGAATAAAAGGCTTAATCTGCGATACATCATCTGTCGGATTAGATACAGGGCTCATTATCAGGGGAATTCCTATATTGGAATTAACTGAAAAACTTCCTGAAGAAATTTTTTACCTGCTGCTCACAAGTGAACTCCCTGACAGCAAAGCTCTGAAAGATTTACAGGATTCTCTTAGCCAGAGAAGCGATGTTCCTTCTTATGTTTGGGACGTAATAAACTCACTGCCGGCAGATTCACACCCGATGGTTATGTTCAGCACGGCAATACTTTGTATGGAAAAGGATTCGGAATTCCGTAAGGCTTATGACGAAGGTGTCAATAAGGATAAGATGTGGGAATCTATGTTTGAAGATTGCCTGAATATCATTGCCAGGATTCCGCAAATCGCCGCGTTTATATACAGGAAAACATCTGATAAAGGGGATATGATACCGCCTGATAAGAGTCTTGACTGGGCGGCGAATTTCGGAAAAATGCTTGGAGTAAAAGATTCAGACGGAAGCTTTGCAAAGCTGATGCGTTTGTATATGGTTTTGCACAGTGATCATGAAGGAGGTAATGCAAGCGCTTTTACCAATCTTGTTATTTCTTCGACTTTATCCGATGCCTATTACGCTTTCAGCGGAGCATTAAATAGTCTTGCTGGTCCTCTCCATGGGCTGGCTAATCAGGAGTGTCTCAGGTTTATATTGAAAATGAGAAAGGAAATCGGTCACTCTCCAACCGATGAAGAAGTCAAAAATTATTGCCAGAGTTTATTGGATAAGGGCGTTGTAGTTTCAGGCTATGGTCATGCCGTACTGAGGATTACAGATCCGAGGTTTACCGCATTTATTAATTTTGGAAAAGAAACTATTCCCGATGATGAGATCTTTAAAATCGTTACTCAATTATTCGAAATTGTTCCAAAGTTGCTTATAGCGCAGGGAAAGGCAAAAGATCCCTGGCCAAATGTTGATGCTGCAAGCGGTTCTCTATTGTATCATTATGGAGTAAAAGAGTACCAGTTTTACACCGTGTTTTTTGGTGTGTCAAGGATACTCGGATTCTCTGCACAAATTATTCTGGCGCGGGCAATGGGAAATGCCTTAATCAGGCCGAAGTCGGTAACAACTGAATGGATAAAAAAGCAAAATTAAATAAAATTCCCGGCAGGAGAATTAAGCTCTAAACTAGATTTTAATTTTACACTTCTTTAGTTTTTCCAGTAATTCATAATCCGTAAGGTCGTAATGTATCGGGGTAATGGAAATGTAATTATTCTGAACAGCAATTTCATCAAACTCCATTGAGTCATCCATTACAGCCATTTTTCCGGTCAGCCAGAAATATTCCCGTTTATTCGGATCTAATCTGGTATCATAATAATCATCCCAAAAGGATTTCCCCTGCTTTGTAATCAGGACTCCCTTAATATTTTTTACATCAACGGCGGGAATATTTACATTGAGAAGTGTTCCTGAAGGTAAATTATTTTTTAAAACAAATTTTGCAATACGGGCTGAGAATTTTGCAGCAAAAGAAAAATCTTTTGAGGTATAGCTTGCTAATGATATGGCAATAGAGGGAATTCCTAATATTGTTCCTTCGGTAGCAGCAGAGACTGTTCCTGAATAAATTATATTTATTGCAGTATTCGAGCCATGATTGATTCCTGAAATCAGCAAATCTATTTTCTTTCCTTTTAAAAGATTTCTTACAGCAAGCTTTACTGAATCCGCAGGTGTTCCTTCAATTGCCAATCCATAAAAATTTTTGTCAATTAAATTTCTTCTTGCCCTTATAGGATTAGCAATAGTTATCGAATGTCCGACTGCACTTTGTTGGGTATGCGGAGCTGCAACATATACTTCGGCAAATTTTCTGATCTCTCTCCACAATGCCCTTATACCTTCCGATTCAATTCCGTCATCATTCGAAATTAAAATTACCGGTTTCTTTTTTTTCTTATTACTATTCAATATATTTATTATCGGTGCTTTAATGATTGTTTAGAAAACTTAAAACCTCAAGTCTTCATATGTATTTAATCTTTAATTATGTCTTCCCGGCTTCTCGCTTCCCATGCTAATTGGAGCGGAGCTTGGGTAGCAGAAACGTCTTTGAATTGAACCAAAAGAAGAAGCGACATTAAAATACCAGTCTTCTTTACTATTCACTTTCTTTTAACTTGGTTAATTTCTTCCATATCATATCCTTTAACAAAGATAAATTTTCTCCCGAGACGGAAGAAATTAAGATTTTATCTTCCTTAACCTTTAGCTTTTCCAGTTTCAATTTTAATTTTTCATCTATTGCATCAACTTTAGTAAAGCATATTATTTTTGGCTTATCGAGCAAATTTGCCTCATAAGTTTTCATTTCATTCAGCAGGGTTTCGTAATCATTTAAGAATTCTTTTTTTACTTTTGCGTTAATTAATTTTGTAGAGTCCAACAGAATCAAAAGCAATTTGGTTCTTTCAATATGCCGGAGAAACCTTATTCCCAGCCCTTTTCCGTCAGAAGCTCCTTCAATTATTCCGGGAATATCGGCTACAACAAATGAATCATATTCCCTGTATTTTACTATTCCAAGATTGGGTGCAAGTGTTGTGAAGGGGTAATCGGCAATCTTTGGCTTTGCCGAAGATATCTTAGAAATCAGAGTTGATTTTCCCGCATTGGGAAATCCGACAAGTCCAACATCAGCTATCAGCTTTAGTTCAATAAGAACTGTTTCTTCCTTTCCTTTTTCACCCGGCTGGGCAATTCTCGGAGCCTGGTTCGTAGCAGTTTTGAAATGATTATTTCCCTTACCGCCCCTTCCTCCTTTTAATATAAGCGCCTCCTGTCCGTCAGAAAGAAGCTCGGCTAAAATTTTTCCGCTTTCAAATTCCTTTATTATGCTTCCGCATGGAAGCCTTATGATTTCATCTTTTCCGTTTTTTCCCGTCTTCAACCCGCCCTGTCCATGTTCACCCCGTTCCGCCTTATAATGTGTCTTGTACCGGAAATCTATAAGAGTTGAAAGCTGTGATGTCGCTTTAAACATAATATCACCGCCTTTACCACCGTCACCGCCATTTGGACCCCCTTTGGGAACATATTTCTCCCGCCTGAAGCTGACACAACCGTTACCTCCTGCACCGGATTTAATAAAAATCTTTGCATAATCTAAAAACAAATCTTACTCCCTGTGTTTATAATAATTATTTAATAAGTTTACGAAAAAAATAACATCTTTATTGTATATATCTACCCGGTTAGTCTGAAAAATTTCCTTTAGATGTTTCGTTGCTTCATTCCATGTTTCATAACGTACTAACTTATCAAAAGACTTTTCCCTGTTTATCAGATCGGAATTATATACCTGGCTTGAAATTTTTTCAAGCTGTTTTTTATTGAATAAATTTTTTATAGCTGATTTATTACGGGATTCATCAGTCTCCGGGATTGCCTCTTTTATATGTTCTGTTTTGTTAGCTTCGATCAAATCTTCAGAATAAATTTCGATGTGACCTTTATCTTTTTTTAGGGCATCTTTCTGTTCATTTGGTTTCTTGTGAGTTTTATCGCGCACTTCTGTTTCTGACATAGAAAGTTCTTCAATAGTTTCATCCTTTGGGTGTCCCCAATCTATACTTGAACTAAAAGTTCCTTCTTCAAATCTATGATCAACCGGTAGAATTTTGTTTTTATTCTCATCATTTTCTTTTACATCTGTTTTGTTTACTTCTTTTCCTTTTTCTTTTTCACCGGGAGTAAATTTACCATTCATAACTTTTATAATATCTTTAAGGCTGATCTCTGATTCTTCAGTTAGATTTTTTATAACGCTGAATTTTTTTGTTAATTCCGTAAACGACTTATCTTCAAGAAAGATTTTTACAAAAGAAAAAGGTATTGCCGATTCTAAATTGTATTCGTTCTCTTCGTCATACCTTAGTTTGAAGATCCTGTGGAAAAAATTTTTGATTTTTACATTATTAAGCTCAATGATGAGTTTTTGATAAATTGCATCATTCGTTCCGTCTATTATTTCCGTAATTTCGTTTTTGGTAGAAAATATCTGTGAATTGCTTCTGATACAATTCTCGATTGCATCCGTATAAAAATTATAAAAAGGAAATAATTTAAGTTTTTTCAGAATATCATTGGGTGGGCGTGATTCAAAATTATTAAACAGTATTGTAAGTAGAGTCCATTTGGGCCTGATAGTATAGTTAAAATAAAGCTTGTTAGCTTTTTCGATTTTTATTTCTGTTTCATCCTTTTTAATTTTTTCATCAGAATCATTTAGAATGTAGTTTTTTGTGAAGTCTGATAAACCGCTTTTAACAAATACTTCTCTTGGAATTTCTTTTATTGATGGGTTCAGTTCCCAAAACTTATTTACAATAATATTTTCTTTTTCAATTTTATTTTGTACGAAATTTTCGAACATGTCTTATTTGAAGGTATTTCTTAAAGTTAATTTAATTACCCGTTTAATTAAATGGTTTTGCCATTCCTTTTTGGGGGTTGGATATACGGGTAAAAATTACTCATTCCATATTTATATAACAAACTAACCATTAATTTCAAGCCTCGTTAATTCCCGCATTACCAAACTTTCAGCTTTCTCCGGATCTACATCGTTAACATCTGTAATCCCTTCGCTAAGTTCGTTTAAAATTTGTTCTTGGATTTTGCCTCTGCTTAGTGCAACAGAATATGGAACACGGTGAAATGTTACCATGGAGTATTTGGGAATAAACCTGTCGGGAAATTTTTGGGACATTTCTGCTTCTATCTTTTTCTTCAGCTGGAATCCTTTATCTGCGACCAGGTCTCTCATTTCAATAAAATTTTCCCTAGCAAGACCGGCAATAGCATCCGAATTTTTTTTCCTCTGCTTCTGGTATTCTTCAAATATTTTGGTCCAGTCCGGTTCGTATTTACTAATACATTCGTTAAGACATGTACAATCTTCGAATGCGGCATTCATACCCTGGCCAAAAAAAGGAACTATAGCATGGCATGCATCTCCGAGCAATGCAACTTTATCATTTACTACCCACGGATAGCATTTAATTGTAATGAGGCTTCCTGTGGGGTTCTGAAAATAATCTTCAAACAGTGTGGGCATTAGCGCAAGTGCGTCAGCAAATTGTTCTTTGAAAAAACTTTTCACTTTTTCTTTTGAATCCAGATACTCGAAGCTATATTCCCCGCCAAGAGATTTATCATATGCAAGAAATAATGTACAGGTGAAGCTTCCGTTTAGATTTGGAAGTGCAATCAGCATGAATGAGCCTCTTGGCCATATATGTAAGGCATTTTTATCCATTAAAAAACTTCCATTGTTGCCGGAAGGAATAGTCAGTTCTTTATATCCGTAATTTTCATATTCCTGGTTGAGATTAAATCTTGGAAGTTTAAGCATTTCCATCCTCACAGCAGATGCGGCTCCGTCTGTAGCGATAATAAAATCAGATTTGGTTTGAGATGTTTCTTTTGTTAATTCATTTATAAAACTGAGCTCAGCATTTTTAAAATCAATCCCGTTACATTTCATGTTAAAATAAAACTGAACATTTCCTTTGTCATTTGAACTATTTTCGGCCAGGTTCATTAATGATTTATTCAGCTCTGCTCTCGAGACTGCATTAATGTATTCACTGTCATCTTTACCGTATCTTTGAAAATTCAATTTACCGTCCGATGAATGTATCATTCTTCCATACATGGGGATTGCTATTTTTTTTATTTCCTCGAACATTCCAACTTCTTTCAGAGCATAAATACCACGCGCTGATAACGCAAGATTAATGGATTTTCCCGCAGTAATATTTTGCTTCCGCATATCAGGTCTTCGTTCGTAGACATCCACTTCGAAGCCTTTTTTGGACAGATATACCGAAAGTAGAGAACCGGCAAGACCTGCTCCAACCAGTGTAATTTTTGGCATGGAGGACAATGTTTTTTTTTCGTTACAATGTAAATATAAATTTTCGATTGCCTGTAAATACCAGAGGCGATAAAATAAAATAGTGAAACTTTACAAAATTTTCGAAAACTGTAATACTTCCTCAAACGTATTATATAATGGTACAGGCGCAACTCTGATTACATCAGGTTCCCGCCAGTCACACAATACCCTGTTATCCAGGAGTCTTTTATACAGATCTCTCCCATTATTGTTGATCCTTAAAGATAACTGGCAACCTCTCTCATTTACATTTGCAGGAGTTATTATTTTTATATTACTATCGGCTTTTTCATTAATAAGATATTCCATATATGAAGTAAGCTGTTCACTTTTTTTTCTCAATGAATTTATTCCCACTGAGTCAAAAATATCGAGCGAAGATTTTAAAGATGCGAGCTGCAATATGGGAGGATTACTTAATTGCCAGCTTTCTACTGTAGGAATTGCTATATATTTATGATCCATCAAAAATCTTGTTTGCTTGTCATGTCCCCACCAGCCGAGAAATTTCGGAAGAGATTGGTCTTTCAAATATTTTTCATTTACAAATGCTCCTCCTATAGCTCCTGGACCCCCGTTCATATATTTGTAATTGCACCATACCGCAAAGTCAATATTCCACTCATGCAGCTTTAATTCAAGATTTCCAGCTCCATGTGCAAGATCAAATCCTACTATAATATTTTTCTTATGTCCGGCTAAAGTAATTTTTTCAAATTCAAATGCCTGTCCGGAATAGTAATTTACACCCGCAAACCATATTAATGCAATTGTGTCTCCTTCCTTTTCAATCAGGTTCTGAATGTCTTCAGTCCGGATTATATCTTCACCTTCCCTTGGTTTTATCTCAATCAGGGAAGATTCAGCATCGTATCCGTGGAACTTTAGTTGTGACTGAATGGCATAATGATCTGAAGGAAATGCGTTCGATTCAATCAAAATCTTATGTCTCGTTTTCGTTGGTCTGTAAAATGAAACAAACATAAGATGAAGGTTTGTAGTAAGGGAATTCATATTGATAACCTCTTCGGGCTTTGCTCCTAAGAGGCGGGCAGTTTGTTCGGTAAGAAACTCATGATAGGGCAGCCACGGATTCCTGGCATTGGTATGACCTTCTACAGCAAGCGTTTCCCAATCCTTAAGCTCCTGTTCCACATAATCCCTGACGCTCTTTGGCTGCAGCCCAAGAGAATTACCGGCAAAGTAAATCACATCTTTGCCGTTTCTATCTTTCGGTATATAAAATTTTTCCCTGTAATGTTTTAACGGATCCATTAGATCAAGTTCTTTCGCAAATGGCTCTTCAGACCGGAAGTGTCGGGATGATGGTATGTTAACAGTATTCATTTTAAAAATTTTCTGTTTGCATTTTTATGAAGTAAGTATTGTGACAGGGTATAAAAAAATTCTTGCCGGCGCTGCGTCTGCAATGAAACAGGGTATCTGTATATTTAATAAATATTTACCGTCTTCAATTTCATCAGGCGCATAGATCATCTCTGTAATCGTGTTCATTGAATGGTTAATTTTGTCTACTTCATGAGATCCATATTGAACATCCCAAAAAATGTGATGGGCAGTAAGCTTCCCGTTATCGAAAGTTTTGTCTACTGAAGGAATGTCAATTAGCAAATGTTTCACTTTCAGACTAACAATATATTTCATGGCTTCGATGGAAAAAAAGGGCGGCTGATTCTCCATATATCTTCTTGATTTTTTTGAATCATCATTAGGAGATGTCCTGATGATCAGACCTTCCAGAAATTCTTTGTCATAATTTGATAATTTATTTTCTAAAATTTTTCCAGTTATTAAAAAATCGTTTTCACTTTTCTCCGGGATATAATTGTCT
>JBBSDT010000077.1:0-11098 GCA_038240405.1 Ignavibacteria bacterium | reverse complement strand
GCTTTGCCGACTGATAAAGAAACTCTTGATAAATTATTTGGTGATGAGGTCAGAGCAGGTATAATAAAGTCACCTTTTGATATCGCAGATGTCTGGAAAAATTCTTATTCTGAAAATACTTCAAGAAAAGTTTGGGCTGCTAAATATACTGCAAGACATCCTAATCTTGTTGCACTGGAATTATCTTCGTTCAAATGCGGTCATGACGCGCCGATCTATACAGTTGTCCAGGAAATTGTGGAAAGCTCCGGTACGCCTTACTTTTCCTTTAAAGATATTGACGAAAACAAGCCTACGGGTTCGATTAAAATAAGGGTCGAGACAATCGGGTATTTTTTAAAAAGATACAGGGAGGATATGGTTTCAAAGAATAAGAATAAATTATCAATGGACGAAAAGCTGAAAGAATTCGAGCTGAAGATAAGGAATAATTTTAATCTTCAGGAGAAATTAAGCAGCGAACAAAAAAAGGAAGCATTTAATGTTATTTCGAGGGTTCAGCCCGGCATTATAATTCCGGTTGAAGATATTAAACTTAGACAAAGGGAATTAGAAGATACATCAGCTCTGTAAAATTATTTATACTTCATTTAAGGCAATAATTATTTTACTTAAATTAATTATTGCCTTTGTTAATTATGTTTAATAATTTCCTAAGGTTATTAAAAGGACAGGAGTTGATACGTGGTTTTAAATATCGAATATTCTCAAAAAATAATTGCTCCGGAAATACCCCCATATTATTACTCCCGTGAGAGACTTTTAGATAAGATTCTCTCACATAAATCAAAGAGACTCATATTAATTACAGCCCCGGCAGGGTACGGTAAAACATCCTGCTCGGTTGAATTCTTTCATAAGCTTAAAAAGGATTTAAAGCTCTGGATAAGTTTAAGCCGCTACGATAATTCCATTGAAAATTTTTTCTTATTACTGGCTTTAGCATTTGAAAATAATTTTCAGAAGTCGCAATTTGGCGCCAAACTAAAAAATATTATATCCAAATCCCAGAACAATTCCTTAAACGAAAAAATTAATAACGTAATTTCATCCTTCTCGAGTGACCTTTATTCGTATTTAAAAAAAACCGGCAAGCAGTTATTTATTTTCCTGGATGATTTTCATAATATAGACGACAGTGAAGAAGTATGCGCCGCTCTGAATTATTTTTTAGAGTACCTGCCGCCCAATGTAAGATTTGTATTCATATCAAGAAGAGATCCACAGAATATTAATTTCCCGAAATTTCTTGCAAAAAACTGGATGGGACGGATTACAAAAAGTGATCTGTCATTTGATGATATTGATATGGAGAACTTTATTAAGCTTTACAAAAAAAAGACTAATAATTTAGATAAGGACCTTTTGGAAGAGTTTCTTAAGACTACCGAAGGCTGGGTTACGGCAATACAACTTTTATTGATGACTAACAATTATGAATTACTTAGAAATGAAGACCTTCACCACAGCCGGAATGATATTTTCGAATACTTTACCAATGAAGTCTATAAAACCTGTACTGAAGAGGAAAAATCTCTTCTTCTTACTTTGTCTTATCTGGAATCATTTAATAAATTTATTATTGAGAACGTTCTTGGTATTAAAGACGGCTATACAATTTTGATGAAGCTCTATGAGAGTAATGTATTTATTAACCGGGAAGATGAAACTTTCCGCCTGCATGAATTATTGAGAAGGTTTTTAAACAAGATAGCTAATGAAAAGTTCTCCAGGGAAATGGTCAGAAATGTATACAGGAAGCTGGGAGAATACTACCTGAACAGTAAAGAATGGCGGGAAGATTATATTGCATTAAATTATTTAATATTGGGAAAGGATTTTGAAAGCCTTTCCCGTTGGATAAAGATGAATGCTTCAGATAAACTTTTATTAATACATTCAAGCGGCTTATTTCACAAAATTGAAGAAATAAAGGATAAGGAATTTAAGAATTCACTTGAATACATACTGTTAAGGGTTAATACCTACATTTATAAGGATAAAGATATAGAAAGAGCTCTGGATTATCTGAATGTAGTGTTAAAGGATCACTTTTCTATCGGAATTAGTGAAAATATTCTGCTACCGGTGAGTAAAGTTAAGTCCGCTCAGGTAAATTATTATGTGGAATTACTGATGCTTATATGTAATTGTAATGTTTTGAAAGAAGGAATTTCGGTTCATAATATTACAATCTCTGAGCATATTCTGAAATTTAAGTTAAAGATTGAGCAGGAAATTCAGTTCACCGTATCATTGATTAAATCTTATATTACATCGGGAGAAAATTTAAAAAGTAAAAAATATATTGTCCGGTTAAAAGAAATTTTTAACCGGATTCTTTCGAATCAAAAAAAAGGAATCAGTACCATAGACGAAAATAATCTTGTTGAAAGCGCTTTTTCAATGCTTATCTTCTTTGATTACGGCGATTATAAAACAGGGAATCAGGTGATCAACTTTATTTTGAATAACTTTGACTTCAAGAATTTTGATCTGTCAAATTATAGCCAGGTATGTTTCGCATTGTTTACCAGCTACAATGCAAAACAATTTGAAATTTTTTATAACTTCCTCAGAGATAAGAATAAGGAAAAGAATCAGACTATTTTTTCCGCTTATAAAAACCAGTATGAATTTCAAAGTATATTAAAAAGATTTCTCAATTTTGAATTCAAACTTGTTATTAAAGAGCTTGAACAAATCAAAAAGAACACATATTTAAAAAATTATATATACTTTATTGATTCCCTCATCCTTTATTGTTACAATTTAACAAACCAGCCATCTTCTGTTAACAGGATCCTGATTGAAGGTCAATATAGTGTTTCAAAAACAAGAGCATTCATACTCCAGCTTGAATCCAGCTTATTGTTAAAGGATTTTAAAGCTTATCAAAGAATTTTGGAGGAGGTAAATTGCCTGCGAAGGGAGAATTTTACAATCTTTAATCAGGCAGTCATTCTTTTTTATGAATGTTATTACTATTCGGTTACTGATGATCTCAAGTGTTTTAAAGACCGGTTCAAAAAATTTATGAATATGTGTATAGAATTTAATTACGATGATTACATTATTTTCAGAGGAAAGGTAAATAAGCTGAAATTTGTTTTTGAGTATGCAATTAAAAATGAAATTGAAAGCATATACTTGAAAAGCCTTTTTAACAGGCAAGGCATATCCATGTCAAATCTTAAACAACGTTCTGTGAAAATAAATGTTGAGTTCCTGAATAACAGTAAAATTTATATAAACAGTAAAGAATTACCGGATAGTCTTTGGACAAGATCTAAATCCAAGTCCATATTTCTCTATATGTTATATCAGGCTAACTATGGGAACGATATTACAAAAGAAAAATTAATTGATAATATTCTATATAGCTCTAAAAATGTAAACTATGATGCTATAGCAGATGTCGAAGTTAACAAAGTCAGAAAATCCCTGCAAATGTTTTTATCGGAAATATTCTCTGAAAAAATCGAAAAAGAAGTGATAGTATTGAAAGATCGGAAATATTATATAACATCTAAAAATATCAGCGCAGATATTAAGACAGATGTGGAAGATTTTACCAAGCTCGCTTCAAGCTCTTCTATAGAAGATAAACTAAAAGCATTTTATTTGTATAAGACAGATTTTGCAAAAGATTCTTATAACACCTGGTCGGAGGATACCCGGGAAAATTTAAAGTTTATCTATTCGGACACTATTCACAAACTTCTTTCTCACTTTGAAAAGGAAGAAGACAATAAAACGGTAGTCAGGCTTCTGGAAAAACTTGTCGATATAGATTATAGTGATGATGAAATAATGATGAAGCTTCTTTCAATTTACAACAAGGAAAAGGATTTCAGAAAGTTTAAATTTGTTTACAAAATTTATGAAAGAAGGCTAAAGAAAGAATTTAATGTTCAGCCCTCCAGCCAGATAAAAAAGTTTTTCAGCGAAGTAACATTAAATGTTTAATGCAATGTAGGCTACGGGACGGCATTATAATATTCTTTGCACAAAGAAAGATCTTCGATTAAATCCATTATGTTGCCGATACTATTATGGTCCAGAAGTAAATATTTTTCCGAAAAGTGAACCGAAATATTGTCAGGCAGCAATACCACAATACTTCTTAACTGTTCTATGAATTCCTCAAGATTAAGTTGGAACTCGGAATAGATTTTTTCAATGTATTTGTCTCCGGTAATATTTCCGGTAGAAAGAATACTTTTTAATCCTCTTACATATTTTGCTTTAAAAATTAAACTGTTAAACAGATCAGGCTTACCAGAATTGGAAGCCGATTGGATCAGGTATGAAACTTCAAAATTGTTCTTTATGAATTTATCTGAAAAAAAATTTATTTTTTCAACGAGTTCTTTTGTTTGAACGGATATTTCCATTTATTACTTCATTACTTCCTTGCTTTCTCTTCCGTGACAATTTTTAAATTTCTTTCCACTGCCGCAAAAACATGGATCGTTCCTACCAATTTTATTTCCGACTTTAATGGGTTGGTTGCTAACATTCGAATCCTGCTCCTGCGAATCACTGCTTGGACCTATATATCCCATTCCTTCCGATGACTGGTGGTAGGTTCG
Source organism: Ignavibacteria bacterium (assembly GCA_038240405.1). GTDB lineage: Bacteria > Bacteroidota > Ignavibacteria > Tepidaquicellales > Tepidaquicellaceae > JAGPCH01. The sequence continues at coordinate 6,503 of JBBSDT010000077.1, read as the reverse complement.
AAGCCTTGATTGATTGGATTGAACGGGCGTACGGAGGTTCTTTGCATCCTCCGGCGCCTGGGTAGTAAACTTAAAAATTAAATTTATAATATTGGCAGATAAGGTATCCAGCATATCAACAAATAATTTAAACCCGTCGCTTTTATACTCAAGTAGAGGATCCTTCTGACCATAAGCTCTGAAGCTAATACCTTCTTTAAGATCATCCATTTCTCTCAAGTGTTCTTTCCATTTCTCATCTATAATACTTAACATCGCAAATCTTTCAATTTGTCCCATAAGATCAGCCCCATATCTTTCTTCCTTTTTCTCGTAAAAAGCTTTGGCTTCTTTTATTATCAAATCCTTTAATCCGCCTTCACCCAGTTTTTGAAATTCTTCAGGAGTAACCTGCAGCCTCACTAAAAACATTCTCTGAACTTCATCCACCAATCCGTCTAAATTTCCTTCTTCAAAATGTTTTTTGACAAGAGTTTCAACTGCTTTGTCTACCATCTCGAATATTTCGTCTTTAAGTCTTTCACCCATCAGTGCCTGCTTTCTTTTTGAATAAATAACTTCCCGCTGCTGATTCATTACATTGTCATATTCCAAAAGACGCTTTCGTATGGCATAATTGTTTTCTTCAACTTTCTTTTGAGCTCTTTCTACGGAATTCGTAATCATTCTGTGCTCAATTGCTTCGCCTTCTTTGATTCCAAGCCTTTGCATTACATTTGCGATTCGTTCGCTTCCGAATAATCTCATCAAATCATCTTCCAGGGACAAATAAAATTTTGATGAACCCGGATCTCCCTGACGCCCGGATCTACCACGCAACTGCCTGTCAATTCTCCTGGATTCATGTCTTTCAGTTCCGACAATATGCAGGCCGCCTGCATCAGCAACTCCCAAACCGAGTTTAATATCCGTGCCTCTGCCTGCCATGTTTGTCGCAATAGTAACCGCACCCGGCAGACCGGCATTTTCAACAATGTGTGCTTCACGTGCATGTTGCTTGGCATTTAATACTTCATGGGAAATTCCTTTCCTTTTCAAAAGCCGGGAAATTGTTTCTGATACTTCGACGCTTGTAGTGCCGACAAGCACTGCTCTTCGCTTTGCTTTCATATCGACAATTTCATCAATTACTGCATTATACTTTTCTCTTCGGGTCTTGTAGATAAAATCATTCAAATCACTCCTGACGCATTCTTTGTTTGTAGGAACTACTGTTACATCTAATTTGTAAATATCAAAAAACTCTGCTGACTCGGTTTCAGCAGTTCCGGTCATTCCCGCAAGTTTTTTATATAAACGGAAATAATTTTGAAGCGTTATGGTTGCCAGGGTTTGAGTATCTTTTTCGACATGAACTCCTTCCTTTGCTTCAATTGCCTGATGGAGTCCTTCGGAATACCTTCTGCCTGACAATATTCTTCCCGTGAACTCATCAACTATCATTACTTTTCCGTCCTGAACAACATATTCAACATCTTTTTCATAAAGTCCGTACGCCTTCAATAATTGCTGCACAGTATGCAGGCGGTCACTTCTTTCCGAGTAGATTTTAGTCAGTTCTTCTTTCTTTAACTCTTTATCCTCTGGGGACAAATCAGGATCATTGTCCAGCTGGGCAAATTCAGTTCCTAAGTCCGGGAGAGTGAAAAAATCTCTTTCTACAGTACTGGGTGCCAAAAATTCTCTTCCTTTTTCAGTTAAGTCAGTAACATGGGATTTTTCATCAATCACAAAATACAAATCATCATCCACTATATGCATCTGCTTTGCATTATCCCTTAAATATTCTGATTCGGTTGCTTGTAAAAGTCTCTTATTAGAAGGTTCGCTCAGAAGTTTTTGAAGTTTTTTATGCTTTGGCAATGCATGATTTGACCTGAGTATTGCAAGACCTGCAGTAGATTCATCAGTCTTTGAAACATTTTCTTTGGACAATATATCTTCCGCTTCACCGGTTAATTTGTTCACCAGATTCCTTTGAGCTTCAACAAGTCTTTTTACTTTTACGTTGAGCTCATCAAATTTATGCGTGGGAGCCTCAACGGGGCCGGAAATTATCAAAGGAGTTCTGGCTTCATCAATCAATACGGAGTCTACTTCATCCACAATAGCATAAAAATGTTCGCGCTGAACAAGGAAACTCTTATCAACAACCATATTATCTCTTAGATAATCAAATCCAAACTCATTATTTGTTCCGTAAGTTATGTCGGAGTTATACATCTCCCGGCGTTTGTTTGAATCCATATCATTCAAGATTACTCCTATTGTTAATCCCAGAAACCTGAAAATTTCACCCATCCATTCACTGTCTCTTTTTGCCAGGTAATCATTAACTGTAACCAGGTGAACTCCTCTGCCTGCGAGTGCATTCAGATACAGCGGAAGCGTTGCTACTAATGTTTTACCTTCACCGGTTGCCATTTCTGCGATTTTCCCCTGGTGCAATATAATTCCGCCTATTAACTGAACATCGTATGGTACCATATTCCAACGAATCTTGTTGCCTGCTGCATCCCATTCTTTTCCGCAAAGTCTTTTGCAGGTCTGTTTTACGACGGCAAATGCTTCCGGTAAAATATCATCCAATACCGCTGAAATTATTTCATAATTTTCTTTTTCAAGCTTTTCGATCTCATCATAAATATCTAATCTATCATTGTGAGAAATATCTTCCTTAAGCTTTTCCTGGATTTCGAGAATTCTTTTTCTTGTTTCCTCAGTTTCCGTATTTATTCTAAGCTTAAATTCTTCAGTCTTTGCTTTAAGCTGTTCGTCAGAAAGATTTTCAAGATCATCATAATGTTTATTGATTTCATCTACAAGAGGTGATATGGAACCGACATCCTTTTCGTGTTTGGACGGAAACATTTTTTTTAAAAAATTAAGCATTTATACTTTGTTTTATTTAAATTTCAAAACAAATTTACTATAATAATCGGCTAAAAGAAAAATAAAAAGAAATCATAAATAGCGAAAACCTAACAATTGAGCAATTTACAATTCAATATAATAGTGTTGTCAAGATAAATTCCTTGGCAAAAATATGTGAAAATATCTTAAAATATCTTAAAGATGGTTTAATATTGAAATTGAATAAGGTTTTGTATTTAAGTAATTTAAAGATTAAATGAAAAAGGAGATTTTAGTCAATGGCAATTATGATAACAACAGAGTGTATTAATTGCGGAGCTTGTGAGCCGGAATGTCCAAACACTGCTATTTATGAAGGTGGAGCAAACTGGGTCTTAGCTGGAAAGTCTCATGGTGACGGAGAAGCTGCTCCTTCAGGGGCAAACGGTTTTTACTCGAATGAATATTTTTACATTGTGCCTGATAAATGTACCGAATGCGTTGGCTTTCACGATGAGCCGCAATGTGCCGCTGTATGTCCGGTGGATTGCTGCGTGCCTGATCCAATGCATGTTGAGGACAAGGAAACTTTGCTTAAGAGAAAAGAAGAATTAGATGTTGAAGGAAGATAATTTTTAAAATCAATATTTTAAATACGTAATTTTACTCTGGTTTCTTTTCACTGTCCGGGTCTTGAACGGGCAAATCAGGAACGTCACTCAAATTATTATCGTCATTTCTTAATTCATCAGAAGTATTATTATGATTCTCTGAATAGCCCTCCTGCACGAGAAGCTGATCATTTACAGGAATTACTTCATCGGTTTTATCTTTATGAAATATTCTTTTATATCCGATCAGGATTAGTACGAATCCTACAGACACAGCAATATCAGCCACATTAAATATAGGCCATGAATAAATTGCTTTTCCGAAGATTGTAAAATTCGGAAAATCGAAATGAAGAAAATCAATTACTCTCCCGTAAAAATAAGGCGCATATCCATATATCTTACCATAAAATACTCTGTCTATAAGATTACCAATTGCACCGCCTAAAATAAATGCGAGTGATAATCTCAGCATCAGTCCTTCATGCCTGTTTTTATACAGAAAGAAAAACAATAAAATTGTTGCCAGTATGGTAAATAGGGATAGAAATAGTTTCCCCCCGACCTGCAGACCAAAAGCCATTCCGGGATTTTCTATATAAGTGATTTTAAAAAAATTGCCTAATACGTTTATAGAAGATTGGTAAGGAATTCCGGATATCTCAATTCCCAGTTTTGGAATTGAAATGCCTTTCACATAAATTTTTGAGAGCTGGTCGGTAATAATTACAAGTAAGGTAGCAAATAAAACTTTCAAATTAGCCCCTGAGGTTTTTACATTCGATACAATGCTGTGTTATAGGTACGAGCTCAAGTCTTTCCTTTACTACTAAAGGACAGCTGCGGCATAAATTCTTAGGTTCATCTTTACAATCGATGCATATTCCATATGTACCCTGATCAATCCTCATCAATGCTTCTTGTAAATATCCCAGGTATTTCTCGTCTCTTTGTACAAACAAATAATTCTTTTCTCTTTCCATCTCATCTGTGCCCTGTTCGGCCATATGAGACGAATAAGTCAGGTCATCGCCTTTATATTCTCCCGAATCCTTATCAACAAGAGCATCCATATTTGCCTTGGCGCTTTCAAAAATTGCTTTTCTTTCCAAAAGGATAATATCACGAAAATGCTTTAATTCAGCCTTGGAATATCTTGCTTTTTTATTAGGTTTATATCGTTTGAGTTTTTTCTCGGGGACTTCTTGCTTTTCCTGCGTTCGGGCAGGTATTGATTTTTTTTTCAAAGCCATTTTTAATTCCGGTTTGTTTTGCCCGGAAGTAATTTTCTTAGCTTTTACAACTTTATCTTTCGGTGGTCTGGTCTTCTTTACATTCGTTTTTACATTTGCCAATTTTATGCTCCTTTGTTAAAATATTTAATTAATTTTTTGTATATAGACTTCACATGGCTCTCCGTTTATTTCAGATCTGGAGAAATCAAATTTATAACCGTTTGCTGCCTGAATTTTGTCACTTAGGGTTTCGGATTTTATATATTCTAAATTATTATTTATTGCGGTACTTATATTTTCTGATGTTTTAAAATAAATTTTTACTTTGTCATTAATATTAAAATCGCTACTTCGACGGAAATTTTGAATACGATTAATAAATTCCCTTACGATTCCTTCCTCAATAAGTTTTTCATCAAGCTTAGTATCCAAAGCAATCGTCGATCCTTCATATGTATCTACAATCCAGCCTTCAATATTGTCGGTATAAATCTCGACATCCTCCTTATTGATTGTATATCCTCCATCTTCTAGGTCACCATTAGTTTCAAGCATTGTTATCTGAGAGGAACTGAGTTTATTTATAATTTTCTGGACAGACTTTACGTCTTTGCCAAATTTAGGACCAACAGATTTAAAATTCGGACGTGCTTTCTTTATGATAATATCCGAGTCACCTTCTATAATATTAAGCTCTTTTACGTTGACTTCATCAAGTATAATTTCCTTTATCTTTAAAAGTTTCTGCTTGTCTTTTACATTTAAAACAGGAATAAGTATTTGTCTTAGTGGCTGCCTTATTTTTAAGTTGTTTCTGACTCTTATAGACCTTACCATATAAACTATATCCTGTGCAAGCTTCATTTCCTCCTCAAGACCGGTATTAATTAAAAGTAAATCTTCTTCAGTGAATTCAGTTAAATGAATTGAATTAAATGCCGATGATAAATTCATGTATAATTTATCGGATAAAAATGGTGAAAAAGGCGAAATTAGTTTCAACAATTCAATTATCACTTCGTATAAAGTCCGGTATCCCGATAATTTATCCCGTTCATCAATGGGATTCCTTAATCTTTTCCTGTTTATTCTTACATACCAGTTTGATAATTCATCTATAGTAAAATCTTGCACAATCCTTGCAGCCCTGGTTATATCATAGTCATCCATCAACTCAAAATATTTTTTCTTCAAAGAGGATAGCTTGGAAAGGATCCATTTGTCGATCATCTGTCTCGAAGAATAATCTAATTTTGATGAAGCATCATAATTAAAATCATTTAAATTGGAATATAAAATAAAAAACCTCACCGTGTTTATTAGAGTGTCGAAGAACTTGTTCTGTACTTCAATTAATTCATTTTCATTAAAATGTTTCGAATTACCAATCGGGGAAGAGGAGATCAGGTACCATCTAAGGACATCAGCTCCATATCTTTTTATCATCTCAAACGGATCTATAACGTTGCCTAATGATTTGCTCATTTTTTTCCCGTTCTTATCGAGTATATGTCCGTTAACTATTAAATTTTTATATGCAGGCTGATTAAATAAAAATGTTCCGATTGCATGAAGAGAATAAAACCATCCTCTTGTCTGGTCTATTGCTTCTGCTATAAAATCTGCCGGATAGTTCTTTTCAAATAATTCTTTATTTTCAAACGGATAGTGATGCTGTGCAAACGGCATAGAGCCGCTGTCAAACCAGCAATCAATTACTTCTTTTACCCTTTGCATTTCCTTTCCATCTTTGGAAAGAATTTTAATTTCATCAATAAACGGCTTATGAAGATCGAGACTGCTT
>JBBSDT010000076.1:0-11186 GCA_038240405.1 Ignavibacteria bacterium | reverse complement strand
TGATTTAGCCCGCATGGTTCATATTTCGAGGGCATCAAAAACATATCTGCTGCTGCCTCGATCTGATGCGCAAGAGTTTCATCAAATCCGATATGAACTGCAAGCTTATTCTTAAACTTTTTCTCAGCGTTCTTTAAATATTTATGATATCTTTCTTCCCCGGTTCCTAAAACTATCATCTGAACATTTTCTTTCATAAGCTCGGGCATAATCTTTTCAATCAGATCAAAGCCTTTTTGATCTACTAATCTGCTAATCACTCCTATCAGAGGTGTATCTTCATTGAAATTAATTTTATACTTTTCCAGCAATTCCCTTTTGTTTTCATATTTCAAAGGAATTTCCTGGTGAGTGTACCTGTAGGGAATGAGCTTATCAACAACGGGATTCCAGATTGAATAGTCTATGCCGTTTAATATTCCAACCATATCTTTTTTCCTGGCATTAAGAACTCCTTCAAGTCCGCAGCCATAGGCTTTGTCAGTCCGGATTTCCTCTGCATATTTCTGGCTGACGGTTGAAATTTTATCAGCATAATTAAGTGCAGCTTTTAAATAACTAAACTGGCCAAAGTGAAGGGCACCCTTTTCAGTAAGCACCGAATCGGGTAAGCCAGTTTTTGCAAATGTTGATTTTGGAAAATTTCCCTGATAAGCAAGGTTATGAATTGTAAATACCGTTTTTATATCTTTTATATAGTTGTTATCTTTATGAACTGTCTTGATAAATGCAGGTATCAAGCCTGTTTGCCAGTCATTGCAATGAATGACATCCGGCTTCCATTGAAGTATTTCAAGAATTTCGATAACAGCCTTACAAAAAAATAAATACCGCTCGTCATTATTAGGAAAGTCTTTCTTTGTTTTCGAGTTCTGATAAATACCCTTATTTTTAAAGTAGTCAAGGCTTTCCATCAGATACATCTGAGCTTTTGTATTCCTGCCGTGAATAAATGAGGATTTGATGCTGAACTTAGTATCTTTGCCGCTTACTTCTATCTTAAGCTCTTTCAGACGCTTTATTTCATGGATTTGAAGCCTTCTTTCATCGAGCTGACCGTATTTGGGACTTATAATTCTTACGTCATTTCCTAAGGAATTTAATGATTGAGGGAGGGAGTTTGAAATGTCTGCTAAGCCACCGGTTTTAGAGTAAGGAAAAACTTCACTTGTTACGAATAGAACGTTAAAACCTTTTGCCATTCAGAATATTATTTAAGTAAAAATAAAAATTACGCGAGTGATTAGCAATGAAATTCACTTTGCTTGGCTTGAATCGGCAGGAAATGTAGTGAGAGTTTAAATATTGGAATTCAAGTTTACTGTTTCGCAGGTTTTCGTATTCTATGGGGACCCGGCGGTGTGTTTCTGACTGGGCAAGCAATTCCAAAGAAGAACACAACTGATAAAAAAATTATCCAGATCTGAATTGACACACCCCCAACCCCTCTCGAGAAGGGAGTTCTATATCGAAGAAGATAATTAATCTTAGATTTAAATCACTGGAGATGAAGGAAGTATTTATTAAGTTTTGTTTAGCGATCTGGTTCTTTATTAATGGAAACATCTCGAGAGGTTCATACTTCAAAGGTTGTATTCTAAAATTAAGAAGAATAGATGATTAAGACGTCAGCAACTCCCCTCTCGAGAGGGGTTGGGGGTGTGTTAAAGACATTGAAAAATTAAAATTAGTAATGCTCTTATTGTTATTATTACACTGTCAGCAATTTCTTTCAGAAATCTTCTCGGTATTGATAATTGAACATTGATAATTGAATTTCTATTCAATTGTTATTCGTGATTTTAGAAATTATTTTTGTTTTATGAATTATGCTCTGAAGAGTAAAAATGTTTTGACTCAGGATGTGTTGATAGAGGCACAGATTATTATTCAGGACGGCGTAATTAAAGAAGTCAGGAATTATAAAGATAAATCAGATTGTGAAGTAAAAGATTACGGTGAACTCATGATATTACCTGGCCTGGTGGATACTCATGTTCATATAAATGAGCCAGGAAGGACCGAATGGGAAGGATTTGAAACTGCAACCAAATCTGCTGCTGCTGGAGGGATTACCATGCTTGTTGATATGCCTCTGAATAGTTCGCCGGTTACTACAAATCCCGAATCTTTTAAAAAAAAAATTAATTCCGCAAAAAATAAGATATGGGTTGATTGTGGTTTTTATGGAGGAATAATTCCGGGTAATGTGAATTCACTGAGAAGCCTTGTACAATGTGGAGTTTTAGGTCTAAAGGCATTTCTTATTAATTCCGGGATAGATGAATTTCCAAGCGTTACTAAAGATGATTTAAGAATCGCACTGAGTGATATTTCAGGAATAGACAATTCCGGTAATGCACAAATACCCCTGCTGGTTCATGCTGAATTGGAATCAGACAATATTAATAACAGCATGAATTATGATGATTATTCCTTTAATTCCTTCGTGAATTCCCGACCAAAGGAATGGGAGAATAAAGCGATTGAAATGTTAATAAATCTTTGCAGGGAATTTGATTATCATATTCACATTGTTCATCTGTCTTCCTCAGATGCGATTGATTTGATCAGAAAAGCAAAAGATGAAGGATTAAAGCTTACGGTTGAGACCTGTCCTCATTATTTATTTTTTTCTTCCGGGCAAATTTCCAGTAAAGATACAAGGTTCAAATGCACGCCCCCGATAAGAGATAATGAAAACAAAGAAAAGTTATGGGGAGCAGTCAAAGAAGGAATAATAGACTTTATAGTAAGTGACCATTCTCCGTGCGATCCGGAATTGAAATGTCTTAATGAGGGCAACTTTACTAAAGCGTGGGGAGGAATTTCAAGTCTGCAGCTTGGACTTTCGATCATTTGGACTGAAGGAAGCAAAAGAGGGTTTTCCATAAGTGAAGTTTCAAAACTGATGAGCACAAAAACTGCTTCATTTATAAACATGGGACACAGGAAAGGAAAAATTGAAAGAGGATTTGATGCGGATATTACAATTTTTGATCCTTCGAAAAGGTTTCGTGTGGAGGAAAACAATTTATTCAGCAAACATAAACTTACGCCTTATTCCGGAAGGGAATTATATGGTGTAATAGAAGCCACATATCTTAAAGGAGAAAAGATTTTTGAAGGCGGAAAAATTGTGTCAGAGCCAAAGGGTAAAATAATTTTAAATTCCGGCTCTTAATATAAACAAAGCCTGTATTTATTAACGGGGTTAAAAAGAATATATGGATCAAGGCATAGCAGCAACAGCATTTGCAGGACTTATTGATTTAGCTTCGGAAAAAAACGGAGGCAAAGCGCTTTTGGCAAGTGATGAATTTTTTGCTCCAAAAGAAAATTTATTAAAAGAGGGCCGAGGAATTTTTATTCCTAGCAAATTTACTGAAAACGGAAAATGGATGGATGGCTGGGAATCGAGAAGAAAGAGAGTTCCTGGCTTTGACTGGTGCATAATAAGACTTGCGATAAAAGGATTAATAAAAGGGATTGATATTGATACAAACCACTTTCTGGGTAATCATCCTCCGTTTGCATCTGTCGAAGTATGTAATATCGGAGAAGAAGCTGATACAGAAAAGTTTTTATCTGATAAAATTAAATGGACGGAAATTCTTTTCAGCTCGCCTTTGAATCCGGGGGCGCAAAACCTTTTTGCCGTTAACAATTCTAATACATGGTCGCATGTAAAGCTTAATATATTTCCTGATGGAGGTGTTGCCAGATTCAGAGTCTATGGTGAAGCACAAAAACAATTAAGTAAAGCAAATGAAATGGTTGACCTTGCAGCATTGCTTAATGGCGGCAGAGTTCTCGTTTGCAACGATATGTTTTTCGGATCTAAAGATAATTTAATATCACCGGCAAGAAGCAAAAATATGGGAGATGGCTGGGAGACAAAAAGGAAAAGAATTCCGGGATTTGACTGGGTAATTTTAAAATTAGGTACTTCAGGAGAAATAAGAAGAGTTATGGTGGATACAAATTTCTTTAAGGGAAATTTTCCAGACAGCTGTTCGATTGAAGTATGCCACAAAAGTAATGTCCCGGATAATTCTCTGACTGATCCTGATATTGAATGGAAAGAATTATTGCCAAAGGTAAAGCTCAAGGGAGATTATGAAAATGTTTTTGAAAACGAATTAAAAAAGACCGGTCCGGCATCACACGTAAGGTTGAATATCTTTCCGGATGGAGGAGTCAGCAGATTAAGATTGTTTGGAATTCCTTCTGATTGCGGTTAATTTAATAATTCTTAATAGCATTTTTTCAGACAAAAGCAGAATGACAAAGCTTCAGGAAATTAATGAATTAAGTTATCTGAAGGCGAAGGAATTATTTTCAATATGCTGCGGGTCTGAGGAATGGATAGAAAAAATGATAAATTCGAGACCATTCAATTCCAAAGATGAAGCGCTTAAAATTGCAGAAACACACTGGTACTTGCTGGACAAAGTTTGCTGGCTTGATGCATTTTCACATCATCCGAAAATAGGAGACATTAATTCCCTGGGAAAAAAATATTCTTCATCAGGTAATTTAGCTAAATCAGAACAGTCGAGAATTTCAGGTGCATCAATGAAAGTATTAGAAAATCTTTCCCGTTACAACGAAGAGTACGAAAGAAAATTCGGATATATTTTCATTGTCTGTGCCTCCGGAAAGTCTGCAGAAGAAATGCTTTCTCTTATTGAAAAGAGAATTAATAATACCGAAGATTCGGAAATCAAAATCGCAATGGAAGAACAAAATAAAATTACTAAATTAAGGCTGGAGAAGTTTTTATGAGTCTGATTACTACCCATGTTCTGGATGTATCAAAAGGCAAACCTGTTGCGGGAATAAAGGTTAAATTATTTTTTAGCACGGAGGAATCCTGGCAGTTTCTCGCCGAAGGAATTACAAATGCCGAAGGAAGGATTGGAGATTTGCTGGAAGCCAATTACATTCCCGAAAAGGGAGTGTATAAATTAAATTTTGAATCAGGGAAATATTTTCAGCAAACAAATGTTGCTTTTTTATATCCTTCAATTGATATTATATTTAAAATTGAGAATAATGAACACTATCATATTCCGCTTTTATTAAATCCTTTCGGTTACACCACTTACAGGGGAAGTTAGAAATGAAATTATTTCACGGCTAATTCAGGAAACACGTGGAATTTGCAATCAGATTTTATGCTAACTTTAATTGATTTATTCTTTGTCAATAAAGACACAGGTTGGATAATAAATTCAAGAAAAAATGGGATATTTAAAACTACTAATGGAGGATATAACTGGCAGATGCAAATTGATCTGGATCCCACTGGTTCCGGCCTTACCAGGTTATCAATCCCGAATGCAAAAACTGGTTACATCGCTACAGGTTTTGACAAAATAATAAAACCCACCGATGGAGGAGAACATTGGGGGCGGCAAAATGCTCCTTCTGGTTCATACAACAGTATATATTTTATTGATTCTTTAATTGGCTGGGCAGGAGGAAGAACAAGAATCATACATACTTCTGACGGAGGAGGAACAGTAGTAAGAATAAATAACATTAATTCAGATATTCCAAAAAATTATGTTCTTTATCAAAACTATCCTAACCCGTTCAACCCAAAAACAATTATCAATTATCAATTATCAATGTTCAATTATGTAAACTTGAAAGTTTATGATTTGGCAGGAAATGAAGTGAAAACATTAGTGAATAAAAAGCAAGATGCCGGAAATTATGAAATTGAATTTGATGGCTCAGAATTATCAAGCGGAGTTTATTTTTATAAGATTGAAGTTTATGACGAAAGATCAAATCAGGTTTTCACAGAAACAAAGAAAATGATATTAATACGATAAACAAATTAAAAAAATATTTTAAACTTTAAGAGAAGTTGATTCTGAATAATTTGTTCTATACATTTACTGAAATATAAACTTATTCCATCATGAAAAAACTAATTCTCCTCGAGTTTGCACTTCTTTTTCTTGCAACGACATTCTCTTCTAATCCTCCTCCACCGGGATGGCATCAGCAAAATCTGCCGGTCAATAAAAATATTACAGATATTTTTTTCTTGGATAGTTTAAAAGGTTGGACAGTTACAACATGGGCACCTCAATTTGATACAGGTTATATTTTAAATACAACAAATGGAGGAAATAACTGGAATATTCAATATTTTGGAAGTGTTAGCTTTGGAGGAATACAATTTTTAGACAGCAGTCTTGGATATGCAGTGGCGGGTGCATCGTTGGGAGGAAGAATTTTTAAAACTATAAATGGGGGAATGAATTGGAATTTGGTTTCATCTTTGGACGCAACCCCATTACTTGATTTACACTTTGTCAATAGGGATACAGGCTGGATATGCAGCAATGATGGACTCGATGGAGGAGTATTTAAAACAACAGACGGCGGAAATAGCTGGGTTAGAGAATTGAATGAAACATATAGGCCTGAAAAAGTTTTTTTTATAAACAAAGATACCGGGTGGGTTGGTAATTCAGATGGAAAGTTATACAGAACAATTAATGGTGGCATTAATTGGTCTGAAATCTATGATTTCCCGGGGGTATTCTCAGTGTTAGGGGTATTATTCATAAACTCTCACACCGGATGGGTAACTACAACAGCAATTTTTAAATCTACTGATAGCGGATTTAACTGGAATCAATATATGGGTAGTGAAATAGGTGCACGATATGCTTTTGTTTCAGACAGCATAGGGTGGGCAAGTGGAGATTTTAATAGGGTGGTTAAGACTGTAAATAGTGGTGTTAATTGGTTTTATCAATCTGTACCTATTTTTAATACTTTAAGCATTGCCGCAAGTGATAGGCTAAGAGCTTGGGCAGGCGGCTCCGGCATAGTACATACAACAGACGGTGGTCCGGTAGGTATATATCAAATAGAAAATGAAATATCTAAAGTTTTTGAATTGGAACAGAATTATCCGAACCCATTTAATCCAAAGACCAATATTAATTTTGACCTCCCTGAAGAAGGAAAAATAAAACTTATTATTTATGACATTCTCGGAAGAGAAATAATAAGGCTCGTAAACAACGAGCTCAAAACTGCGGGTAAATATACTGTAGAATTTAATGGAACAAATCTGGCAAGCGGAGTTTATTTTTATAGACTTGAGGCAAATAAGTTTGCTCAGACAAAGCGGATGGTTTTAGTAAAATAAGGACAAATGTCTCCTCAGAAATGTTAGGTTTTATAAAAAATAACATACAGTGGGGAAAAGCGAAAAGAGATAAGAGCGCCAATTGAATAAAGTTTCTCTAAGGGAGAACAGCTTATTCGAGAACGGTGTGCATCCTGCGATATAGTCTTAAGAACAGCTCATTTACCATGACGCAGTTGACCGGCGATACAAAAAATTATGAACCGATATAAAACTTCTTCAAAAAGGATTAAAGAAAAAGCTACGTAACATTATTATTTTAAAACAAAAATTTTTAGTTTTATTATTTGTTTTTGAAAAACATTTTTAATATATTTTTTCCAACTATTTTAGTCAATTAAAATATTTAACAATCGGCTTAGCCGTTTAAAATCAGAGATTAAAAGGCTTAAAAGAAATTCAAAATTACAGGAAGAAATACGATTTATGATTAATCCGGGATGCTTAAATAAGATTTGTATTTATAATTATGATTTTTTAGATAAGGTAAAAACGAAAATGCGTTAGATGCTTTGAGAAAGCTCAAAAAAGCAAATTTTTACCCGGAAGAAGAAATGAAACACGAAGTAAAGCGATTTTTATCAAGAATAAAGAAATAAAACAATGAAATAAAAGAACGGAACACCGAAATAAAGGAACGGAACAACGGAAGAAAGAAACGGAACAACGGAGCAAAGTCTCGAATCAAAGAAGAAAAGTCAATTTTTAAGAAGGGAAATCTCTAAAAACACAATCGCGAACTTTACTTTCGGAAGAGCGAAGAACAATTTAACGAAAGCGAACAAAGGAAATGAGTTGCGAACACTCGAAACACAAAAGCGAAGCGTCAAAACAGAAGTGCGAAATAACTAAAATTTAAAGCGAACTCTTCAAAATTAAAATCTAAAAATTGTTTTGTCATCGCGAACTCCTGAAACACAATTGCGAAGGGGGCTTCAGGAACCTGCTTTTATAAATCTATTTCCGGAAAATATACCACCACAAAAGTAATAGGGATAGTAAAATCGGAAAGTAATTTAATCTAAGATATTTCTACTCCGTCTAGGTAATCTTGAAAGGAAGAATGAAACTCGCAGTATCAGCTGTTTACAAGTATTTCATCCACTGCTTTTTTTTCTCTCAGATCAATACTATTTTCGACAACTGATTTTAAATTTGTCAGGAAAAATACCTAGCAAGTACAGCAATTTAGAAAATTAAATTCATTTTTAGATGACTCTTGCTGATACTCCTGCTTAAAAATTAATTTTGATTTGCTGGTTGTTCATTATTTATTAAAATAGTTACCAAGGTATAACGGACTGAATGTAAATTGAAAGACAGACAAACATAATATCGAATTGACGGAAACAATTATTTTCAAAAATTTACCACAGGGATAACCGCCCTTTATGAGCACAAGCATATGACAAATACGATGCGCAATACTTTTTCAAAGGTAGACAATTTCCATACTTTAATGGAAACGCATATCGAGTATACTAAGTTTAATGGACTTATGCCGAAGCTGATGGCTTTTCTCATGCCGGTTGTGTTCAAAAATCAAACTCAGAAATGGCTCGATAACTTTAAAGCCTATGCTGAGAGAAATTGAAATAGTATTCAGCAGATTTTTTATCACTATTTAAAAAAATAAGATTTACTCTTAACTACGTTCGCCGGTTATAGTTTTTTTATTACAGAAATATCTTCCTGTTTATTTATAAAAACATCTTTCAAAATGATTTTGTTTGCCGAATCGAATTAGGTTTTGTAAGTTAAGATAATTTTATTTGTTTGCGAAAGGTCGGGTAGGTTAGGCTTTTCCTGATCTTGTGCAGGAAAATACAACAATCGAACCTATAAAATAACTATCTTCAATAATTTAGGTATTTTTTAAAATTAATATTTCAGGCCTGAATTTTCAATGTTTATAACTTGAAAAGAGTAATTTATTCTTTGTAATTGAAAGTGCTAACGTTTTCTTTTCCTTCCTTTCTTAAGAAGGATTGGGATGAGGGTTCTCTCAGATGTCGAAATATATTTGTTTAAAAATATAAACTTCTTCAAACCCAATGTACTATTGAAGCACTCGCCACCACATGGACAGACCTGAATTGCTCTTTTTAATGAGTTCATTTTAATATATTTTAGATAAGTTTTTTGAACATACAATTTAATTGGGGTGCCGTTACAATATTTAACGGCTGAGATCAGACCCATTGAACCTGCTACGGATAATGCCGGCGAAGGAAATTAAAAATCTTTTAACGCTTAAATCTTTTCATTAACAGGTTCTGAAAAGGTTTAAGCGTTTTTTTTTACCATTATAATGAAAACACTATTACGGCTCCGGTTTACTTTAGTTTTGATCACAATATTAATTTTTGTTTTTTTGTCAGCAAACATTACAATCTCTCAGTTCCTGCTGGCTCAAAGCAACAAGGATTCTGACAGTACGGAGTATAAAACCGAAACAATAGATGTAGATGCTTTAAAAGGAATTGAAAGATTTACACCTATAACTTTTGAAAATATTTCACGGGATGAAATCGCAAAAAAATACTGGATGCAGGACTTACCGATGTTTTTGAATGGCAATACCAGTATAAACTCCTATTCGGAATCAGGCGCTTCTGTAGGTTATTCATACATGTCTTTGCGGGGATTCGACCAAAGAAGAATCTCTATACTTATTAATGGTATACCTCAAAATGATCCCGAAGATCACCAGGTGTATTGGGTCGATATCTCTGATCTAACTGCTTCAGTGGAAAATATTCAAATACAAAGGGGCATTGGAACAGCTCTCTACGGTACATCCTCAATTGGCGGAGTAGTCAATGTTAAAACTATTGATCTTTTCAGGAAAAAATTCCTTAATTTTTCCGGAGGTTATGGAGATTTTGATTCTAAAAGGTTTTCGCTGGAATTTTCATCAGGATATGTAAAGAAAGGATTTGGATTTTATGGGAAATTCACCAAAATAAATACTAACGGATACCGTGATCTGTCCTGGTCTGACCATTGGTCATATTTCTTAAGCGCGGGCAAAGTATTTGGAAATAATTCAAGCTTGAAGATAAATCTTTACGGAAGCCCGATCAAAAACCATCTTGCATATCTGGGGGTTGATAAGCCATACCTTGACGGACAAATAACCGGCAATATATTAGTGGATAGAAAGTTTAACTATCTCACATATCCTGATGAAACAGATAATTATTTCCAGCCGCATTATGAGATAGTATATAATACGCAATTATCGAAAAAGCTTTTCTTTTCAAATACTTTAAACTATATCAGAGGAGAAGGTTATTTTAATACATCATTTCCAGTCGATTTCGGTTATGACTTCGAATATTTCAGGCTAAAGCCGTTTTTTGTTTCCGATACTAGTACGTTTAATCCATTGTACTATAGGAGAAATAGTGACGGTACTTTTTATTTTGATTCTACAAAAGGGTATGAGGTAGTAAGAAGCAATATAGTCACCAGATTAACTGTAAATAACAACACTTACGGCTGGTTTCCGAAGATCCAAATCAAACATAATAATGAAAAAGGAACATTGGCTATCGGGGGTGAAGTACGCTACCACAGATCGGAGCACTTTGGGGAAGTAACATTCGGAGATGCTCTTCCGCAGGGTACTCCTCCTAACTATACATATTATTTTTTTAACGGAGGAAAGAGAACTTTTTCCGCGTATGCAAATGAAATATACAGGGTGACAAAAAAACTAAATGCAATGCTGGGACTTCAATATGCATATCACAGATATAACATATCAAATGACAGGTACAGACCATATGGCTTTAGTGTAAGCTATAATTTTTTTACTCCGAGACTTGGAATGAATTATAATTTTGATAAGAAGCTAAGCTCGTTTATAAATTTTTCTATTGCCAGGCGGGAACCCCGTTTAAAAGATATTTATGACGGAGAAGATCCCAATGCCAAACCTAATTTTCAGATTATTGATGTATCAAAAGGAATTTATGGGAATGCTTTAATTAAACCC
>JBBSDT010000075.1:0-11203 GCA_038240405.1 Ignavibacteria bacterium | reverse complement strand
AAACGAAACATTGGAATTAAGAAATGAAACATTGGAATTAAGAAATGAAACATTGGAATTAAGAAATGAAACATTGGAATTAAGAAATGAAACATTGGAATTAAGAAATGAAAGCGGAGAATAATGACTTCAAACTCCGAAACTAAGAAAACAAATCGTCTGACTAAGACATAAGATGCCAGTGTTAAGAAGACTTTACTGAAAATTATGTCACAAAACGCCTCGGAAAAATACACAGACTGTTCCGCGAAGAACTCAGTAACAAGAATTATGATGTCCGACTGCCGGATTATGTATGCTGGTCGCCAGGAAAAACACTCAAAGCTCCTTGCGAAACAGTCCGACATCCAAGAAAAATTCTCAGAGCCCCTGGAAAAACTCCGTGTTACTAGCGCGAAGAACTCAAACTCTCCGGAAAAAAAGTAAACCTTAAATGCGAAGAACCCAGTTGTTAAAGAAATCCAATCCGCAACCGGGAAATGAAAGAAAGTTACCAAAAATGTCACAAAAAAAGTGACATATATTTCACTTTTACTGACAAATATTTCTAAAAAACAGAGAGATTAATTTTAAATGGGATTGTAAAATATTTCCGTGGAAACCTTATTCCAGCTTTAATTCAATTCTAAGATAATCCATTTCATTAATATTTATGATTTGACATTTACCATTTTACAATTATTACTAAATAGATTTATTGATTTATTAATTTTATCTTAATAAATCATTAAAACAAAAGCAGAATCACTTCATGAAAAAAACAACAGCGTCAGTTATTGCCCTGTTTATATTTGTAATATTTTCCGGTTGCGGTAAGAAGGAAGACAGTAAAAGTGTCGAATTAAAAGGAGGCATCAAAGGAGGAGGCATTTATAAATGGAACGAACTTGAAAATGTGCGAAGCCTTGATCCTGTAGGAGTAAACGATGATGTTTCTCATCAGGTTGCCCACCAGATTTATGATTTGCTTATTGACCTTGATTCGGGTTTGCAGATTATCCCTCAGCTTGCAACAAGATATGAGATTTCCCCGGATGGATTGCTTTATACATTTCATCTTAGAAAGGGTGTCATGTTTCAGGATAATGCATGTTTTCCGGATGGAAAGGGAAGAGAATTTAAAGCTCAGGATGTAAAATATTCCTTCGATCGTGTTTGCGATCCCAGGACCGGAACTTTGGGATTCGACTTTTATAAAAATTACGTGGTTGGTGCTCAGGAATTCTTTGAAGAGGTTACCCTGGCAAGAAGGGAATCCCGGGATCCGAAGTTCAATGGGGTTACGGGATATGTAGCTAAAGATGATTCTACTTTTCAGATTCAGCTCAAAAAACCTTTTGGACCCTTTATCTATTACATGTGCCTTGGATTTGCATACATCGTTCCTAAAGAAGCAGTGGACAAATACGGCAAAGATTTTTTTCAAAATCCTGTAGGAACGGGACCGTTTATATTTGTTGATTGGAAGCCTGACTTCGAACTGAACTTAAAAAGAAATCCTAATTATTGGGATAAAGACGGCTTTGGAAATCAGATTCCCTACATTGATGGTGTAAAGTATAAATTCATGAAAGAACTTTCACAGCAGTTGCTTGAATTCAGAAACGGCAATCTGGATGAAAGCTACAGAATACCAAATGAGTCATTTAAGGAAGTAGTGACATTACAAAAAACCCTGACTCCTGAATTTTCGAAGTTTGTCCTTCAAAGAGTTCCGTCCCTTTCTATTCAATTTTATGGTTTTCTAACCTCAGGCAAAATCTTTAATAATGAAAAAGTCAGGCAAGCGTTTAATTATGCTATTGACAGGGAAAAGATATTGAAGTTTGTTTTGAATGGACAGGGATTAATGCCGGGAATTTACGGGATAGTTCCGCCATCTATGCCAAATTATGATTACAAAAAAATCAAAGGATACAATTTTGACCTGGAAAAAGCAAAACAGTTGTTGTCAGAAGCAGGTTATCCAAATGGAAAAGGTTTTCCTGATGCGGTTTTACAAATTAATTCGGGCGGTGACAGGAATATTCAGATAGCAGAATCCATTCAGAATATGCTTAAAGAAATCGGTATTACTATGAAATTGAATATTATGCAGTTTGCGCAACACCTGGATAATGTTGATGCGGGGAGAGCAGATTTTTTCAGGCTTGGATGGATAGCAGATTATCCTGATCCGGAGAATTTTTTGAATTTATATTATGGGAAGAATGTTCCAAAAGATCCGAAAGGGATCAGTCCTATCAATAGTACAAGATTCCAGGACCCCAGATTTGACGTTATTTATGAGAAAGCAATTGCTACCATTGACCAGGCAGCCCGGTATGACCTATATTACCAGGCGGAGCAGCTTGCTGTTGCACAGGCGCCTATGATGTTTATCTTTTATGAAGAGGATTACAGGCTAATACAGCCGTATGTAAAGAACTTTCCTCTGGATGCTATGCATAGAATCAATTTTAGGCATTTATGGCTTGATAAATAGCTTAAAAGTTAATAGTTTTATGAAATTTATTTATCGCAAAAAGCTTTACAGTTCTTTAACATTGAATTTTTTATTAATTTAAAAGGAGAATTAGTTAATGGTTAAACTAAGACTATCCAATTTATTTCCTGTGGCAATTTTGATATTTATGCTTATGGTTATGGTTGGATGTTCGAGCACCAGAGATATTTCCCGTGATGATGATAGTCAGAGTAAAGATGTTAATGGATACAAAAACTCAAAGGAAGTAGTATCCACCAGCACCTTAGACAACAAGACCTCAATCAACAAGGACAATCTTGAAGCAATCTCAAGCAGCTTAGCAGGATTTATTTCAAGTTCTGATTTTGCAAAAAACATGGACAAAGATGAAGTTATGTATAAGTTCATCGAATACATGAACACTCCCTATTTATGGGGTGGTACTTCAAAAAGGGGCATTGATTGCTCCGCATTTGTTCAGACTGTGTATTACCAGGCATTAGGAATTGAATTGCCTAGAACCTCCCTTGAGCAATCTTCCATTGGAGATCCGGTAGATAAAGCAGACCTGAAGTTTGGGGATCTGGTATTTTTTGATACAATGCATAAAGGCAGAGTAACTCATGTGGGTATGTACCTTGGAAACGGATATTTCGCACAATCAGGATCCAGAACAGGTGTTGCAGTTGCTTCTCTTGAAGATGAATTTTACACAAGAACGTTTTTAAAGGCAAGAAGAGTAATCGGAAATTAAAATTTAAATGTAAGTTTTAATGCTAAATCCCGGTATCCGAAATAATTTTGGATATCGGGATTTTTGTTTAGAATAATATAACGCATTATGTGGTCCTATATTTTAAGAAATCTTTTTAATTCTATTCTCATTATTATAGGAGTACTTACAGTCACATTTTGCCTGCTTTATATCATACCCGGAGATCCCGCAAGAATGATGCTCGGTCAGAGAGCCGACATACAATCAGTTGAAGCAGTTAGAGAAGAGCTTGGCCTCAACAAACCGGTTTATATTCAATATGTTAGATTTATGACAAATGCATTTCAGGGGGACCTTGGAAGATCTTATTCTTCCAACCGGAAAGTTGTACAAACTATTTTAGAAAAGCTTCCGGCTACTGCGATTTTGGCTTTAAGTGCATTGCTCATTTCTTCCCTGCTTGGAGTTATAATTGGAATAATTTCTGCTGTAAAGAAATATACAATACTTGACAATTCAGCCATGATATTTGCCCTGTTCGGAATATCATTCCCTACGTTCGCTTTTGGTCTGATCATGGCATTAGTTTTCGGTCATTTATTAAAATGGTTTCCAATATCTGGTTATATAAGCGACGGCTTTCCTTATTTGATTTTACCAATGCTAACGCTCTCCTTAAGACCGCTTGCAATTACAGCCAGGATTACGCGCTCTTCTATGATGGATGTGATGAACCAGGATTATGTCCGGACGGCTAAAGCAAAGGGTCTAAGTTCTTCCTCGGTGATATTTAAGCATACTTTAAGAAATGCACTGAATCCTGTGGTTACAACGATTAGCGCTTCGCTGGCTGCAACACTTGGAGGAGTTTTCTTTATAGAGTATATTTTTAACTGGCCGGGTATCGGTCTGCTGGCTGTTGATGCAATTTTCAAATTGGATTTTCCAATGATCCAGGGTACAGTTTTATTCAGTGCAATAATTTTTGTAATAATTAATTTTTTTGTTGATATAATTTATGCTATGCTTGACCCGAAGGTAAAATTGTCTTAGCTTTATCCGGGTAGATAAAAGACCTTGTCTGACAATCAAATAGAAAACAAATCAGAACGTTTTTTTTTAACATATAAAAATTTTTATAAGTCTGAATGCAGCCGGAAACAGCCATAGTAGCCAATGAAATAATTCTCGATGAAATGAGCCATACTCTCTGGTACTATTCCTGGAGAAGATTAAAAAGAAATAAGCTTGCTATGGCAGGTTTATGGATAATTGGCTTCCTAATCACAGTTGCACTTACGGCTCCCTTAATTGCACCGTTCAATCCCAATCAACAGATTTTAGAATATGCAGCAAAGCCTATCGGATTTGAGGGAGAAGTATTAACAAAAAAAACAAATGAATCAAATATAGATGAGAACAGGTATATTCCTGTAAAAAATTAAGTCAAAGAAGAAAACGGTAAAATTTTTTATACAAGCTATGAAGATACTGTTCTTTCTGTTAATACCGCTGATCTTGAGAAACAGAATAACGGATGGACCAGAAAGCTTAAATATTATTTTGGAACCGATAGATTCGGAAGGGATGTTTTAAGCAGGTTAATATATGGCAGCAGGGTAAGTCTTGCAGTCGGATTAATTTCTGAAAGCATTTCAATTTTTCTTGGATTGGTTTTGGGATCTCTTGCAGGCTTTTTCAGAGGGAAGACTGACGTGTTTGTAATGTGGCTGGTAAATGTGGTTTTTGCCTTTCCTGCGATACTATTAATTATTGCGTTGTCGGTTGTTCTTGGTAAAGGCTTATGGCAGGCATTTGTGGCTATAGGACTCACCGGATGGGTAGATATTGCAAGAATTGTAAGAGGGCAATTCTTTTCATTACGGGAAACTGAATTTGTCGAAGCAACCAAAGCTGTTGGATTTAAATCTTCACGAATCATAATGCGTCACATACTTCCTAATTGCTTGGGTCCGATAATTGTAACCGGTACTGTTGGTCTTGCAGCTGCAATAATATTTGAAGCAAGCTTAAGTTTTCTGGGATTAGGAGTTCAGCCTCCGACAGCAAGTTGGGGTCAGATGATTTTCGATGGCTACAAGTATATCGTCGTTGGAACTAACTGGGGTCTTGCAATCTTCCCTTCTATTGCAATAATGCTTACGGTTTTTGCGGTAAATCTTCTTGGGGACGGAATGAGAGATGCCTTCGACCCTAAACTGAAAAGATAAATAAATACCAGCTGCTTCGCCCGTGTGAGCGCAGGATGGTTCCAAAAAAGTATTTATCAACTAATTTTTTCAAATGAAAGTAAAACGTTATGGAAAATAACAAACCGGGACTTGAAAATCTGCTAATTCTGGAAGCGAATGATCGCGTGATTTATCCGTACAAAGAGTTTGAATTTCCTTTTAAATAAACCACCTTTCAGCAAATTAATTTATTTTCTTCAAGTAAAACACGATCTTTCCTGCTTTGTTCCCTTTTATAGATTCAATTGTAGCAAGAAGGGAATTATCGTCTTTTCTTTCATATGTTATTTTCTGAGGAAAATCGTGTTCAGGGTTTTCAAAGGATATTTCATTAGCGGAAAACTTTACCATATTAAACCTTACCGGTTTAGGATTGTGGCTTACATCTGCAGTATAATAAATGCCATCTGAATCAGAATTAAGTTTTAAAATTTCAGAACTCCCAATTGAATCGTTCCTGATTAAATATGCTTTTCCGAAGAATTCAGTTTCACTGCTCTTTTGCCATTCTTCGTGATATAACCCATCCCCATGGTTTCCTTCCCATATACCCAATAACCATTCAGGTAAATTAAGATTTTTATACATACAATAACTGTTTTTTTAGTTTTAATAAAAATAACCGGGATAAATTATTTTTTGTTCTGCCGGTAAAATAGTTAAACCCGCTTAATAATTAAAGATATAGAAAAAACTATGTATATACATAGAAATATGTGTTGACACATTAAATGTATATACATATATTTGTATAAATTATTATAGAATGAGATTGGAAGATGAAATACAGCAACCTTTATTTAAAAGTGAATACCGTAAATTGGTTGTAAATCTTGTTTTTACGGGCAGTTGGATAAACGTAAAGACAAGTGAAATGCTGAAGCCATTCAAGATTACAGTTCAGCAGTTCAACATTCTGCGAATTCTCCGAGGTCAACACCCCAAGCCGGCCACTGTAAATATGCTTATTGACAGAATGCTGGATAAAATGTCAAATGTCTCGAGGATAATTGATAAGCTTGAACGAAAACAGTTGGTAGTGCGAAAAATATGTCCGGATGACAGGAGATGTGTGGATGTTCTTATAACTGAAAAAGGATTAAGGCTTCTTAAGAAAATAGATCTTTTGGAAAAGGAGTGGGAAGGTCATTTTACCGGTCTCAGTGTGAAGGAAGCTAAAGATGTTAACAGGATGCTGGACAAATTAAGAACTTAGTGTAAGTAAATTAATCAAAATAGGAGATATATTATGAAAAAAATTATTCATAAAGCTGATTCAAGAGGATTTGCAGACCATGGATGGCTTAAAAGCTATCATACCTTCAGTTTTGCAAATTACTACAACCCCGAAAGAACGCATTTCGGATTGCTTAGAGTTTTGAATGACGACATTGTCGAACAAGGAATGGGATTCGGAACTCATCCTCATGATAATATGGAAATTGTTACAATTCCGATAAAAGGAGAACTGGCACATAAAGACAGCACCGGAAATAAAGAGGTTATACATCCTAACGAAGTGCAGATAATGTCAGCCGGAAGCGGTTTAACTCATTCAGAGTTTAATAATTCACAAACAGACATTGTAAATCTTTTGCAAATTTGGGTTTTTCCAAAGGAAAAAAATATAAAGCCCAGGTATCAGCAAAGAATATTTGATCCTTCAGAAAGAAGAAATAAACTTCAAACTATAATTTCACCTGTTAAATCCGATGAAACACTTTGGATAAATCAGAATGCATATTTTACATTAGGAAGTTTAGAGAAGGGTATTAATGAAAGTTATAAAATTAAAAGCAACGGTAACGGTATCTATATCTTTGTAATCAAAGGTGAGATAAAAGTAGATGATGAACAGCTTCTTGAGAGGGATGCTATGGGAATACAGGATACTGACAGTGTTAAAATTGTTGCAGATGAAGATAGTGAAATTCTTGTGATAGAAGTACCAATGAACTAATAAATTAATTTATTCAAGGTGAAAATACTTTATATTTTTCCACACCCAGATGATGAGTCATTCGGCCCTGCATGCCATGTCAAAGCAACGAAGAGAAGACCATGAGGTTTACCTTTTAACTCTGACCAGGGGCGGTGCAACAAAGCAGCGATCCAAATTTGGATATTCGGTCGAGGAAATGGGGGAAGTTAGATATAAGGAGATGCTGAACGTTGCCAAGGTGATTAATTTAAGCGGAATGACGGTATTGGATCTTCCCGACAGCGGACTTAAAGAAATGGATCCGAGAGAAATTGAATCCGTAATTAAGACCGAAATTGAAAAAGTAAAGCCGAATGTTATAGTGACTTATCCGGTTCATGGCATTAGCGGATTTCATGATCATCTGGTTTCCCACGCTGTTGTAAAGAGAATATTTGCTGAATTGAAGGAAAAAACAGATTATTTAAAGCGGCTTACATTTTACACTATTACAGAAGAACAGGCAAAACTGCAAAAACATTTTCATGTCAGCGGTTCAATGGATGAAGAAATAGATTGTGTATATGTAGTTGAAGAAGAAGACATTGCCAGCTCCAGAAGGGCTCTTGATTGTTATGTGACTTTTAAAGAAACCATAGATGTATCTGGTATAAAAGAGCAGATTTATAAAAACGTACCATTTGAAATTTTCGGAGAATCCCATATACCAAAATTAAAAAACTTATTTGAAAACATTTAAAATAATATGAACGAAGAATTAATTTACGAATATATGGTAGACATAGATCTGCCTGTACCATTTAATCATGAATTTATTTCTCTAATTCCCAAACAGAGAGAAGTAATTAATCAATTGATGAAAGAAAGAAGAATAGAAAATTATGCAGTTTCAATTGATGATGGAAAACTATGGGTCATTGTGCTGGCAGAGTCGGAAAGTCATGTAGAAGATTTGCTTATTAGTTTTCCAATAATTAATCATGTGAAATACAGGATCAGTAAGCTGACTTTTCACAATAGCATAAATTTCGCAATACCTCAATTTTCATTAAACTAAAGAATTATCTTCATAAATGAGGGGAAGGAAATCAAATGAAATTCCTAACAACAACACTTGCCAGAATATTATATGGGGTTCCGTTTATTTTATTCGGCATCGGTCATACGATGAATGCAGATAAGATGGTTGGAGCAGTTCCGGTACCGGGTGGAATTATATGGATTTATTTCACGGGTATTGCAATGATACTTGCCGGTCTTGCAGCAATTACAAAGTTTCAGGGAAAACTTGCTATGCTTCTTCTGGCGCTGCTTTTATTAATATATATTGTAACTATTCATGTCCCCAATTTAATGAAACCTGAAACAATGATGATGGGAATGATGGGACTTTATAAAGATGTAAGCTTAATAGGGGGAGCCTTGCTGCTCGCAGGCATTTTTTCCAGGGAGTCAGATCAGTCAGCAATTACCGGAAAAGAAAACAAGATATAAGAAAGTTTAACAGAATATTTTTTGGAAATGAAAATTCCGGATAATACTAAAATTCAAAGCATCGATCTTCGAATCAGGAATTTAGATAACTCTTTGAATTTTTATTCCTATCTATTAGGCTTGAAAGAGATTGAGCGAATAGGTAGTTCATCATTTCTTTCGGCAACCGGTAATTTACCGTACCTGATAAAATTAACAGAAGATAAAAATGCTGAGCCAAACAGAAACGGAGCTGCAGGCTTGTTTCACCTTGCCTTAAGATTCAGAGGAAGAAAAGAGCTTGCAAGTGTATTCATGAGGCTTTTTGACAATAAAGTAAAATTCCAGGGCTTTTCCGATCATCTTGTAAGTGAAGCAATTTATCTATCCGATCCTGATGGTAACGGAGTTGAGCTATACGCTGACAAGCCAGCGGATACGTGGATATGGAAATATGGAGAAATACAAATGGATACTCTCTCCCTGGATCTGAGCATTATAACAAGGAAGTTGGATAGATCAGAAGGCTGGCATGGGATTGATCCGGATACAGATCTGGGCATGTTCATTTGAGCGTTTCGGATTTGAAAAAGGCGGAAAAAATATACAATGATATACTGGGTTTTAGAATAACCAATTCATCTTATTCAGGTGCAATGTTTTTTTCTGCCGGAGGTTACCATCATCATATAGGAGCAAATACTTGGTATTCGAAGAAAAATGTTTTAAGAAATGATAATTCTCTTGGTTTAACAGGATTCACAATTTATTTACCCGATAAGGAATTTATAGAATCTGTAAAGAACAATGCAGATCAGGCAGGAATACAAGTAGACAATGGAAAATCTGATATAGCAATAAAGGATCAGGACGGCAATGAAATAAGATTGGTTAGCTGACTTTGACACCCTTAATTTTATTTCTTAAACCCATAACTTCATCACACCCGGTAAATGCAGCATAATCATAAAGCTTATCTTCCAAATTAGTCAATAATTTTTCGTCTAACTTTATCTTTTCTTCCCAATATATATTTTTTATTTCAAAAACCTTTCGCAAGCGGTTTGCTTTAGCATCAATTTTTCCGATAAATTTATTTTTGTAAAGCAGCGGGAGACAAAAATATCCAAATTTTCTCTTAGCTTCGGGAAGGTAACATTCGATCTGGTAATCATATGAAAAAAGATTTTTCAGTCTTTTTCTTTGAATTATAAGGTTATCAAAAGGTGAAAGAATATGGAGATCCGAATGAGTTTTTTTATCTTCCATTAGTTTTAAATTACTTTCCGAAGTAAGATAAATTTCTTTATCTATGCTCCTAATGCCTACCTCCATTATCTTCTTGTCTTCCAATAATTCTTTAATACTTTTTCCGAACAATGTTTTATTATATTTTTTCAGATAAGTAATTTCCTTCTCACTAGCGAGCCCATTTGAATTTATCGCTGATAAGATCAAATGTTTGTAGTATTGATTTTCTGTAGGAAAAGAAGTATCAATAGATTCCGGAAGAACTCTTTCTGTCATGTCATACACTTTCTGAAAGCCTTTTCGCCGGGCAATCATTAGTTTTCCGCTATGGAAAAGATAATTCAACACATCTTTTGAAGGCTTCCAATCCCACCATCCGCCAGGATTTTCCCTTTGATCTTCAAACTTTCTGGATTGCAAAGGTCCTTCAGACTTAATCCTGTTGTATATATACTTTATTAGACTTTTATTTGCATTTGCCCATTCTTTATGTCTTATGTAATAATGCTTCTTTCTTATTAACGAATATCGGAAGTCTCTTATTGGAAGATAAGAAGCGGCATGGCTCCAGTATTCAAAAATCATTTTATCACCTTCCAGCAATTCATCAAGCATAGACTTCTGATAAAATGGAAATCGTGTCCAAAGTACATGATGGTGCGAACGTTCTACTACCGAAATTGTATCAATCTGTATGTATCCCAGGTTTTCTATTATTTGATGTAAATGATTCTTACCTTTACTCTTATTCTGAGCAAAACTCTGAACTTTCTTTTCAACTAATAATTGACTTGAAAGAAACATCATTCTTGCATTCTCCAATGATATCTCTCTGTTCAAATTGTAAAATTTTTATGAATCAATAAAAGATTTTTGTTAAGGTTTTTGAGGCTGTAATTTTCTGATTGGCCGGACAAAGATAAACCAAAAAGATATTCAGAAGATATTGATTTGATTGAAGTCTATGTACACGATAAAAAATTTGCAAGGAAATTGAATTCCTTGAGTTTATCTTCAATAAAAAATGTGATATATCTTAAATAATCATAACCTTTTCTGAAAAGACTTATTTCTTTTCTACCGTGATTCTTTATTTTAATTTT
>JBBSDT010000074.1:0-11234 GCA_038240405.1 Ignavibacteria bacterium | reverse complement strand
ATAACGGAAACATGGAAAGAGATTTCACTTATATTGATGATGTTACCGAATCAATTTACAGACTTCTTTTAAAAAAAGATACCAAGACAGACTATAAATTATTTAATATCGGAGGTGAACATCCCGTAAACCTGTTATACTTTATCGAGGTCCTTGAAAAACAATTAGGAAAAAAAGCAGTTAAGGTCTTTAAGGAAATGCAACCTGGCGATGTGCGGGTAACTTGTGCGGATTCATCGGCACTTGCCAAATACCTGGACTATAAGCCGGAAACAAGAATTGAAAACGGTTTAGAAAAATTTGTGAAGTGGTTCAAAGAATATTATAATTATGATTAAATAATGTGTGGGATAGCGGGGAAATCGGACTGGACAAATTCTGACAGTAATATACTTGAAGTAGTCAAAGCAATAAGCGCCAGGTTAATCCATCGCGGTCCTGATAATGAAGGATTGCTTAGGCTTGATAATATCACATTAGGACACAGAAGGTTATCTATTATTGATTTATCAGAGAACGCCAATCAGCCGATGTGCACTGCAGACAAGCGTTATTATTGTGTTTATAACGGTGAAGTTTATAATTTCCGGGAAATAAAAAATGATCTGAAAGAATTTAATATCAATTTTAAAAGTAGTTCGGATACGGAAGTTTTTTTATATGCATATGAAAAATACGGAATAGACTGTTTTAAAAAATTTAATGGCATGTTTGCAATCGCAATCTGGGATACACTTGAAAAAGAATTAATATTGGCAAGAGACAGGTTTGGTAAGAAGCCTCTTTATTATCATATACATAAAAACAAAAATATAACTTTTGCTTCGGAGCTGACCGCCCTCTTAGAGGATAAATCAATATCAAAAAATATTTCCTATGAGGGACTCAACTGTTATCTTGCATTGGGATACATATTATCTCCGTTGACAATTTATGAAAATATTTTTAAGCTCGAGCCCGCTACATATCTTAAATTATCTGAGAATGGAAATAAAACGGAAAAGAATCAATACTGGGATTACTCCGATACATTCAGGCACAAAACAAATGATAGCGAAAAAGAAATTGAAAATAAAATTCTATATCTTCTGCAGGAATCAGTAAAAAGAAGAATGATTAGTGATGTCCCAGTAGGGGCATTTCTTAGCGGAGGAATTGACTCAAGTTCGGTTGTGTCATTGATGAAAAAATATCATGACGGGGATCTGCATACATTCAGTGTTGGATTTAATCAGAAAAGCTATAATGAGCTGCCTGAAGCGGATAGGGTTGCGGAGTTTATAGGTACCAGACATCATGGTCTGATGTGCAGAGTTGAGGACGGACTCGATTTTATTAATAAGGCTATTGAAGCTTATGATGAACCGTTTGCAGACAATTCTTTGATACCAATGATTGAAGTATCCAGGCTTGCTTCTGAATATGTGAAAGTGGTCTTAAGCGGGGATGGAGCGGACGAAATCTTTGCGGGCTATATAACATACAAAGCGGATAAATATTATCACTATGCAAAACCATTTCCGGATTCACTGAAAAAGTTTCTTATATCCTTGGGAACGATCGGAAATAGTTATACGAAACTAAACTGGAAATATAAGCAAAAACAATTTCTTTATGGCACACTTCATTCTTCTGAGAAAGCTCATTACCTTTGGAGAGAATTCTTCAGTCCCGAGGAAAGAACATTAATACTCGGGGAAAAAATGAAGGAGCTGGTTTACGACACCGATCCCTTTCTAACATTTAACAAATATTATAATAAAGTAAAAGATTTAAAATCCCTGGACAGAAATCTATACGTAGACGGAATGACATGGCTTACTGATGACATCCTTGTGAAAGTTGACCGGGCCACAATGTTTAGCAGCATAGAGGCACGAAGTCCTTATCTTGATCCTGAACTTGTCGCATATGCAGCGTCACTTCCTCCGGAACTAAAAATGAAAGGACTACAAACCAAATATATCTTAAAAAAATCTTTAAGGGAAATTCTTCCCGGCTTTGTCATAAGCAAAAAGAAAAGCGGGTTTAATGCTCCTGTAGGATCATGGATCGGACTAAATGGAAACGATGAATTCAAAACATTTAATAAATATGTATATGACCGGAAAATTGCAGCAAGATCAAACTAAACAGTCCGAATGGAGTGAACAGTGGACTCTTTTACAGGACAATGAACTGTTTCTTTTTAAAGACTGGATCCTTCCAAATACTCTGGAGGATTTCAGTGGTAAAGAGGTTTTGGAATGCGGGTGCGGAGGAGGGCAGCATACATCTTTTGTTGCACCTTATGCCAAGTCAGTAATAGCGGTAGATCTGAATACTGCCGATATAGCAAAAGAGCATAATAAGAATTTCAGCAATATTGAATTTGTGGAAGATGACATTGCTAAAATGGATCTCAAAAAAAAATTCGATATTGTTTTTTCTATTGGCGTCATTCATCATACAGACGATCCTGATGTCACAGTTCAGAATTTACAAAGACATGTAAAACCAGGAGGAAAATTAATAATATGGGTATATTCAGAAGAAGGAAACGGATTGGTAAAATTTGGTGTAGAACCCGTTAGAAAAATGTTTCTGAAAAATATAAGCAGGAAAAAGCTTTTAGGACTTTCAAAATTTATAAACAGCCTGCTGTATATTCCTATCTACAGCATCTATATGCTGCCGGTAAGATTTTTGCCATTTTACGAATATTTTGAGAATTTTAGAAAAATGACATTCTCAAGAAACACTTTAAATGTTTTTGATAAATTAAATGCTCCCCAGGTAAATTTTATAAGTAAGAATAGAATCGATGCATGGTTTAATAATAATGAATTTACAGATGTCCATATAACACCTTATAAGGGAGTAAGCTGGAGAGGAAGCGGAGTAAAAAGGTAAAATACGGATATGAGTTTTTTGTCTCGTTATAATGATAAGTTAAAATTCGATACTGGTAATGAAAATTATTATGAATTAATAAAAGACGGACTTCTTCACTTTTCAAAAGTAATTACTTTTGTAACGTCGCCATTTCTAAAATTAATTCTTAACCTAAATGGGGTTAGGTACGGCAGGAATGTTACCGTGTATGGAGTACCAAGGATAGAAAATAAAGGATACATAAAGCTGGGAAATAATATGAGGTTGATTTCTGCCCGGTGCGGGTACAATTCCGGGAATATCACAGGAGGATTATTTCTGAGAACTGCCAAATCCGGCAAAATAATCACAGGAGATGAAGTATACTTAAACGGAACAGCGATTATAAGCGAAGAGGAAATAATATTTGGCAATAGAATTATGATTGGAGCAAACACTGTAATAATGGATACTAACTCACATAATGTCCCATATAAAAATCGTTTAAAAAGCTGGGACAAGATTGTCAGAAGGCCGGTTAAAATTGAGGATGATGTTTGGATTGGCGCTAACTGTTTCATATTGAAAGGAGTGACCGTTGGAAAAGGTTCTATAATAGGGGCAGGGAGTGTAGTGAATAATGATGTAAGGCCGTTTAGTATTTATGCCGGAAACCCCGCAGTATTTATAAAATCAATAGACGAGTAAAACTGTATGATCCTAAATCAATATCAATAAATGCAAACATTACTTAATAAGGTATAACCAGTGAGCGAATTATTCACATCGGCAGAACAAATGCAAAAAGCTACTAACTATAACCAGTGGACATTTGATCAATTCCGGAAATATATTCACGGTGAAGTGCTGGAAGTCGGATGCGGAGTAGGATCTTTTACAAAGTTAATTATTGAGCAAAGTGATTTTGATTCTTTATACTGTATTGATATTTCACGACCGGCCATAGACCTGATGAATTCAAAAAACTTAGGACCAAAAATAAGGATTGAATGTATTGACTTGGTAAACGTAGATGGAAAATTTGATTTCATAGTGTGTATGAATGTAATGGAGCATGTGGAAAATGACAAATTATTTTTTAACAGGCTCTTAAGCTTATTAAAACATGGAGGAGTTCTGTTTCATCTTGTACCCTCCCATAAATTTCTTTATTCTAATTTTGACGTAGCTGCAGGACATTATAAAAGGTATTCAAAAGACATGATGAATTCTTTTGATCTGTCTCCTGAAATAACTCTTATAAAGCAATATTATTTTAATTTGATAGGAGCGATGGGTTACTGGGTTGTCTACAAAACATTAAAATCCGGAAATATAAATGACACTGAAGGCGAGATTGGTATGTTTGACAAATACATCGTTCCCTTTGCAAAAACTTTTCTACCCTTAAGTACGCCTTTTGGAATATCTCTTATTAGTATTTACAGAAAAAAATAACTTTTAAAAATGTTTTCAATTGTCATTCCTGCTTATAACGAAGGCTCAATCATTGCCATAACTATCTTTGATATACAAAAAGTATTAACTTTAAATAATATTAAAGATGTGGAAATTATTCTCGTTGATGATGGCTCAACGGACAGAACGTCTGAAATGAGCCATAAAGCGGGGGCAAAAACAATTAGCCATCCACACAACATAGGTTATGGACGATCACTGAAAGAAGGAATAAATGCTTCATCAAACGATATGATAGTTATTACCGATGCTGACGGAACTTATCCTCTGGAAATGATCCCCGTACTTGTGAACGAATATAAAAAAGGTTTTAATATGGTAGTAGGAGCAAGGCAGGGTGAAAATTATGACGAATCTTTTAAGAAAAAACTTTTAAGACTGGTTTTGAAAAAGCTGGTTGAATATACTGCAGGAAGAAATATACCCGATATTAATTCAGGTTTAAGAGTATTCTCAAAAAAAGAAATTACTCCTTTTTTTTCAAAGTTGTGCGATACATTCAGCTTTACGACCTCTCTGACCCTTGCTTATATGATGAACGGGAAATTTGTGCAATACATTCCGATTGATTATAAAAAAAGAAAAGGGCAAACGAAGGTAAGGTTGTTCAGGGACTCGATGCGCACACTGCAGTTTATAATAGAAGCAATTCTGTTTTATAACCCGATAAAAATTTTTATTGTATTTTGCGGAATCTTACTCGGATTTGCAGGGTTGAATTTTATTTTTTCCTTCATATTCCACAGGCCTTTTACATTCTACTTAGGGCTGGGATGTATACTTCTTTCGATTTTAATGTTTGGTTTGGGTTTGATCTCTGTTCAGCTCAAACATATTATGAGCTCAAATGAAAATAAAGTTTCTATTTGATGAACTTATTTTTTCGGAGATTTCTCAATTCAAGAAATGTCTTTCCTTATAGTATTTTAATCATATTAGTTGTTTACCTCATAACACGTCTGCAATATTTCCTTTATTACCCTGTCTTATTTTTATCCAGTGATAGCGCCTCATATTGTGCCATTGCTTTCAATATCCTGAATAGGAATTCTCTTTTGTTTGATATCCGAACTCCCGGGTACCCTTTCCTGCTGTCACTTGTATGGATATTCTCCAAATCTGTTTATACCGTTGCAATAATACAAAGCTTATTCACAATTATTACATCAGTCTTTTTTATCTGGGTAATAAATAAAACTTACAAATCATTGACCTTATTGTTTGCGATTTGTTTATCTGCATATATTTCGTCTACATACTTTATCCTGCTTGAGGATTATGTACTTACGGAAGGGATTTATGTCAGCATGCTGATCCTCAGCTCAGCCTTTCTTATACTTTCCTTAAAAAAAAACAAATTATACAGCTGGTTTTTACTTTCAGTTTCAATCGGTATAATTGTGCTGATAAGGCCGGCTGGTTTGTTCCTCTGCTCTGTGATTCTATTAATACTACTATTTTTTCTAAGCAATAAGTATAAAATAAAATATTATTTAGCCTTAGTCCTTCCATTTATTTCGATTGTCCTTATATTATGCGCATATAATTATATTACATTAAATTCGTTTACGATAAGCCCATTTGGTGGATCAAATCTTATGGGAGCAACTATTTTATTTATGGAGCCTTCAAAAGATTATCCGCAATTTGTAAATGAAGCTATTGTTAACACGTTGGATTCAATTCCAAGAAAGGATATCTCCTATGTAAAAGATTCTTATGGAATTTCCAAATTATATCATACTTTTAATAATGATTTTTTTATGCAGGTGATTTTGACCGAAAACCTTATGAAACAGGATAACAGTTTAAGTTTTGTTAAGATACAGCCTTTCATAAAAGAAATATCATTTGATGCAATAAAAAAACATCCCGGTATATATGCCAAATTTGTGGTTAGTAATTTTATTTTCTTCTTTGCAAATCTCAGAACAGATGTAGATTATTATGAACAGCTCAAAGCTATTTATACTAGAACTACGATTGATAAAAAATATATTTCCGAGCTGGCATCAGGAAGATGGCGTCAGGTTTCATCAGGTAAACAGGACAATTCAGCAATAATAAGTTTTTTTTCCGATGAGATAGAGAAGCAAAAGAATTTAGATTATATAAAGCTGAACAAGGATGACATAGTTGAATTAAAATCAACTGTCCTAATGATTTTATACATGATTTATGCAAAGATTAACAACATAATCTTCCGTAACTTTCTCTGGCTGCTTTTATATTTTGTCATTTTAATATTCAGTTTTTATATATGCTTAAAAAGCAGATTGAAAAGTGTTGATGCATTCATTCCATTTGTTTTTGCTATGATGTTTTTGAGTAATGCAGTATTAGTAAGCCTTGTTGAGGTCTCATTGACTCGTTATAGTTACACAGTTGAATTCGTAATATTTTTCAGTCTCCCATTTCTTATATTATTATTAAAAAACTTTTATAAAAAACAAAGCATATGATTTCTTTTTCCCCTCCCTATATTGATGAAGATGTAATTAATGAAGTGCTTGATTCTCTGAAGTCAGGGTGGATTACAACCGGTCCAAAAGTATTGGCTCTGGAAGAAGAAGTTTCTAAAATCACCGGTATTAAAAACGTACTTTGCGTAAATTCAGCAACTTCTGCAATGATGCTTATGCTTCACTGGTATGGTGTGAAAAAGGGTGACGAAGTAATTGTACCTTCTTACACTTACTGTGCAACTGCGCTTGCGGCGATGCACCTCGGAGCCGTTCCTGTAATGATAGACATAAAAAATGATTTTTGTATCGATACGGATAAAATAAAAGATTCGATAACTGAAAAAACAAAAGTAATAATCCCTGTTGACATCGCAGGCTATCCCTGTGACTATGATGAGATATATAAAATTATTAACGAGAAAAATACGAAACAACTTTTTATGCCATCCAATGAGATTCAGAGAAGACTGGGGAGAATATTTGTTATGGGAGATTCAGCCCATTCTATAGGAGCAATTTATAAAGGAAGAAAAAGCGGATCTCTGTGTGATGCAACGATATTTTCTTTTCATGCAGTAAAAAATGTCACGACTGCCGAAGGAGGAGCCATCTGTCTTAATCTACCTGCTCCATTTGATAACGATGAGATTTATCAATGGCTCCGGCTTCTTTCTTTGAACGGTCAGACCAAGGATGCATATACAAAGCTTTTGGGGGGAAATTGGAAATATGATATCATATACCCGGGTTTCAAAATAAATTTAAGTGACATCTGTGCAGCTATCGGACTTGCACAGATTAGAAAATACAATAATGAGCTTCTTCTTAAAAGAAAAGAAATTTTTAAGAAATATAATGAAGCTTTTTCCATATTCGAATGGGCTCAGATTCCGCCTTCAGGAACTGAGGAAAAAGAATCTTCCTTTCATGTCTATCTTCTCAGGATAAATTCAATTACTGAAATTCAAAGGGACGAAATAATTGAAGAAATAAATAAAAGGAGAGTTTCTGTTAACGTTCATTTTATACCGCTTCCTCTTCTAAAAATTTTCAGGGAAAGCAATTATAACATTAATGATTTTCCCATAAGCTACGACTCCTATTCAAGAGAGATTACATTGCCCGTGTATCCGCAGCTTACTGAGTCAGAAGTTCAAAAAATAATTAAAAGCGTAATCGAATCTTATAATGCTGTAATTAGAATGATATAATGCTCAAGAGGGGTTTTGATATCTTTTTTTCATTATTTGGACTCATTTTACTTTCTCCTCTTTTATTATTTATCTCAATTATTATAAAACTTGGCTCTAAAGGTTCAGTAATTTATGTTCAGCAGCGTGTTGGGAAAAATAACAAAAATTTCAATCTTTTGAAATTCCGGACCATGAAGGTGGATTCTGAAAGGAAGGGGCTGTTGACTATCGGGAAGAATGACTCGCGAATTACTTCAACAGGTTATTTTTTAAGAAAATATAAGCTTGACGAATTACCACAGCTGCTTAATGTAATTAAAGGGGAAATGAGCTTTGTTGGTCCCAGACCAGAAGTAAGAAAATATGTGGATATGTATAATAAGGAACAGAAAAAAATTCTTGAAGTCCGGCCAGGCATTACGGATATTGCTTCAATTAAGTACCGGAATGAAAGTGAATTATTAAACGGATCAACTGATCCAGAAAAATATTATATTATAGCGCTTATGCCTGATAAGATTAACATGAATATTGCATATATTAAAGACAGTTCACTTTTCAAAGATATTAAGGTAATTCTGAAAACTTTACTGGCAATTTTAAAATAAGCTGATCTTTTAAGAAATTGTAAATTATTAATAAATTTGTTGAATCAGTTGTATACATTGTGTAATTTATAATATCATCAAACTTATCCCAAACGAAAAAAATTATAAGAATTTATTCTGTTCTTTTGTAAATATGTGAATATTGAGTAGAGTGTGTGCAGGTGAGACAAACTTAAAACTATGTTGGTAAATTTCTTAAATAGTAGATTACTAAAATTAAGAAACAGGCACTTCTTGATTTTAGACTGCTTATTCTTAACCCTCACTCCATTCCTGGCTTTAGCTTTAAGGCTGGATGGAAGGATTGATTTAAATACGTATCTCTCCGGGCTGGGATGGTGTACCTCTTTTTTTCTCATCTTAAAAATTACAATATTTTATAAACTTGGACTTTACAAAAGATATTGGAACAGTGCAAGCATCGATGAATTAGCAAAACTAATTTATATAATATTCTGGGCTGTTATTTCACAAACTATTATATTTGTCATTTTCAATAACCTGGGAATATTATTTTTTCAAACCCTTCCCTTATCCCTTCCGTTACTGGATGGAATAATAACTTTCTTTTTTGTAGCGAGCACACGTTTCAGCATCAGGTTGAGCGAAAGATACAGCGAGCGCAAAAGAATTTCATATCATGGCGAACGGGTCCTTGTAGTCGGTTCCGGTAAAGCAGGAAATTCCATAGTGCAGGAGATGCAAAGAAATCCGCAGCTAGGTCTGACACCGGTTGCATTTGTGGATGATGATATTGAAAAGAAAGGACTAAAGATCAGGGGGATTCCGGTAATGGGTACCCGGCACAGCCTTCCGGAAGTAATATCTAAAATGGATATAAATAAAGTTATTATTGCAATGCCGACCGCTCCCGGTTCTGAAATCCGGGATATCGTTTCAATTTGCAGAAAGACCGGTGTACAGGCAAGAACAATTCCGGGTATTTATGAAATACTGGATGAGACCGTACGTATAGACAGCATCAGGCAAATACAGATTGAAGACTTGTTACGCAGAGAGCCCGTTCAAACTGATACAAAGCGCGTGCAGGGCTTTCTTAAAGGCAAAAAAGTATTGGTCACAGGGTCCGGAGGTTCTATCGGAAGCGAGCTTTGCCGGCAGATAATAAAAAGTCATCCTGCTGAAATAATTTTACTTGGGCAGGGAGAAAATTCAATTTTTGATATCCACCATGAAGTAATGAGAAGACTCTCACTTACGAATGGAAAGCAAATTCTTACAAAAGTAAAAACAATAATTGCAAGTGTTAGGTCTTATGACAGGATAGACAATGTATTCAGTGAGTTTCAACCGGATGTTATTTTTCATGCCGCAGCTCATAAACATGTTCCCATGATGGAGGAGAATTCTTGTGAAGCAATCAGTAACAACATAAAAGGCACTCAAAACCTGATAGATCTTTCACTTAAGCATAATGTGGAACATTTTGTTTATATATCAACGGATAAAGCCGTAAATCCTTCGAGTATTATGGGTGCAAGCAAAAGAGTTGCCGAAATGATAGTACTCAAGGCTGCAAGGGTTTATGGGAAGAATTATTCTGCGGTAAGATTTGGAAATGTGCTGGGCAGCAGGGGCAGCGTAGTTCTGACATTCAAACGGCAAATTGCCGAAGGCGGTCCGGTAACTATAACTCATCCCGATATTCAACGATATTTCATGACCATTCCCGAGGCAGTTCAGCTGGTTCTACAGGCTTCTGTGATAGGTAAAGGCGGCGAAATATTTGTTCTCGATATGGGCAAGCCGGTAAAGGTTGTAGACCTTGCAAAAGATATTATCCGCCTTTCAGGTTATGAAGTAGATAAAGATATTAAAATTATTCATACTGGCCTCAGACCCGGCGAAAAGCTTTACGAAGAACTTTTTATCCCAGGAGAATTGTATGAAAAAACGATACATGAGAAAATTCTGATAGCAACTAATGCCAGTCATTTTATCCCGGATAATTTCGATGAAAATCTTGAAGAGCTTCTGAGTAAAAGAAACGCTAATGATAAAGATTTAATTATTCAGATGTTAAAAAGACTTGTTCCGGAATACCTGTCCGAAGAACAGGTTCCATCAGGTGTCTAGCCCAATTTGATTTCCAATCCGTTTAACTACCGAAATAAGATCCCCTAACAATAATAATAATTTTATGAAAAAACTTTACTTCCTTTTAATATTTGTATTCATAATACTATGCAATACTTCATATTCGCAGGTTGAACTTGTTCCGCCCAACGAGCAGGTTTATAATTATTTACAAAGAATGATGGCACTGAAAATAATTCCTGAGTATAATCCTGCAAACATACCCGTATCGAGAGAAACTGTTGCATCATTCCTGAGGATTATTTCTGAAAATTCAAAAAAAATTTCATCAACAGACAAAAAGCTTTTAAAAGACTATGAAGTTGAATTCAGCTATGAACTTAACAAAAGCCTGGATAAGTCAGCATGGCTTTTTAAAAGTTTTAAAAAATTTTTTTCCGATGATAAACAAAAATATTTATATGCATATTCCGATACAAATGCGACTCTATTTCTGGATGGATTAGGAAGCATATCACACCGGGAATCCAGAGGAGATTCCATAGGCAGGCACAAGATAACATTGGGAGAGCTGGGGT
>JBBSDT010000073.1:0-11261 GCA_038240405.1 Ignavibacteria bacterium | reverse complement strand
AAATAAAATATGAAGCGATAAAATGAAAATCTTACGACAAAAATATTCAATTATTATTTCCTTACTCCTAACTATTCTTCAATTAACAATAAAAGTAAATTAATTTGAACACTACTGCGGAGAAGAAGAGAAAAGTCAATTTTAAGTAGAGAAATCTCTAAAAACTCAATCGCGGACTCTTCTTGAAGCACCGCGAAAAAGAATTTAACAGATCTACTAATGAAATGAAGTGCGAACAGTTGAAACACAAAAGCGGAGAGACTAAACGGAAGTGCGGAACGACTAAAATTTAAAGCGAACACTTCAAAATTAAAATCTAACAGTTGTTTTGCGATCGCGAACTCCTGAACGGAGATGCGAACACCTGAAACACAAAAGCG
Source organism: Ignavibacteria bacterium (assembly GCA_038240405.1). Taxonomy (GTDB): domain Bacteria; phylum Bacteroidota; class Ignavibacteria; order Tepidaquicellales; family Tepidaquicellaceae; genus JAGPCH01. The sequence goes on along the minus strand of JBBSDT010000073.1, from coordinate 10,881 downwards.
AAATACTTAAAATTAAAAGGGAAATACCTAAAATTAAAATCAAAATACCTAAAATTAAAATCAAAATACCTAAAATTAAAATCAAAATGTTGTTTTGTAATCTCTAACTCCTGAAAATGAAAAGCCAACTATACAAAATCAATCGCAAACTACTGGAATGATATACGAAAAAACTTTTGTAGTTGCACAAAGTGCTGCAAAAATGAGGATTTTATACAGAAAAGTATCCAAAACGCTATATTGTAATAAAAGATAAAAACAACCGTTAAGGTATTGACACAATTTAGACTGCCCTATTCAGTATAATAGTCCTGTAAACTTTTAACCTCCGTGATATTTTGTTTAATCCTTGCGATACCTTCTGCAAATGAGCTGGCAGCCGAAAGAGTTGTGATAAAAGGTATTTTATATTGTACCGCCGCCCAGCCGATTGCATTTTCATCAAACCTTGATTCGGAGCCTAAGGGAGTATTAATGACAATTTGTATTTCGCCGTTTTTTATTTTATCAACAATATTCGGTCTGTTCTCATTAACTTTGAATACGGATTCGGATTTTATTCCGTTTTCATTCAGGAATTTCGATGTCCCTGCCGTTGCTATTATTCCAAAACCAAGCTTCTCATATCCTGATACTATATCCAGCATCTTTTTCTTCTTGTCATTTTCATTTACGCTTACAAAAATATTTCCACTTGTGGGAATAGGCGTGCCGGTGGATTCCTGTGCCTTTGCCATAGCTTCCCCAAAAGAATACCCGATTCCCATTACTTCCCCTGTCGACCTCATTTCGGGACCAAGGAACATTTTTACTTTAGGAAATTTTTGAAACGGAAAAATAGATTCTTTTACACCTATGTAGCCGATGTCTTCGAAACTCTTAAGTTTAAATTGTCTTAATTTTTTTCCGGCAATTATTTTTGCTGCAATTGTAACAACAGGCACTCCGGTCGTTTTACTTACAAATGGAACCGTTCTTGACGCGCGCGGATTAGCCTCAAGAACATACACTATGTTGTCTTTCACTGCGAATTGAATATTTAATAATCCGATTACATTTAATCCCAGCGCAATCTGCTTTGTATAGCTTTTTATCTGCCGTAAATTTTTGGAGCTAATGGAGATGGGGGGCAATATTGAAGTACTGTCACCCGAATGAATGCCGGCTTCCTCAATATGTTGCATTATACCTGCTATATAAACATCCCTGCCGTCGCAAATTGCATCTACGTCTATCTCTCTGGCTTCTTCAAGAAATTTGTCAATCAAAATAGGATGCTCTTTGGATAAATCAACTTCATCCTTATAAAATTTTTCCACCTGCCGGTCATTGTAAACTATTTGCATAGCTCTCCCGCCAAGCACGTAAGATGGTCTCAATAGAACAGGATAGCCTATTTTGTTTGCAGTCCTTATTGCACTCAAATTGTTTTTAGCCGTGCCGTATTCCGGCCTTGAAATTTTCAGTTCGTCCAAAAATTTTCCGAACTTTTTCCGGTCCTCGGCAATATCAATATCTTTTGAAGCAGTCCCCAATATCTTTAACCCATTTTCCTCAAGTTCTTTGGATATCTTCAATGGAGTTTGTCCTCCGAAGCTGACTACAATTCCCTTAACATTCTTCTCATACTTAATAATATTCAGCACATCTTCTGTCGTGAGAGGCTCGAAATATAGCTTATCAGTAATGTCATAGTCGGTAGAAACTGTTTCCGGATTGCAATTTATCATAATTGTCTCATATCCTTCTTCTCTCAATGCTTTAACACATCTCACGCAGCAGTAGTCAAACTCAATTCCCTGTCCGATTCTGTTTGGTCCGCCACCGAGGATAATTATTTTTTCTTTATCAGATGAGAGGCTCTCATTGAACTTTTCATAAGTGGAATAATGATACGGTGTATTTGCTTCAAATTCCGCTGCACAGGTATCCACTGTTTTATAAACAGGAAAAATATTATGACCACTTCTAAAGTCGCGGATTTTCTGTTCAGTTGTTTTTAAAATGTGAGCAATCTGTTTATCAGAAAATCCCGATTTTTTGGCTTTGAGAATTATTTCTTTATTAATTTTTTTCATCTTTTGAAATGAAAAGAGATTAGGAAGGTAATGAGATGGAAAAAAGAATTTTAAAAGAATTATAATATTCTGTCATTAATAATTCTTTTATTGGTCCGTTTCCAGCAAAAGCTTTTTCCCGACAGATACTCCGGTCTTTCTGATTGATCCGTAATCCAATCCTTCCATAGCAGGAATTCCGTTACATAGCTCCATAAAAACTTCTTCGGAGTTTTCAAAACTAAATTCATGACCCATTGCTTTTGCAATCAATTTTAAAATCTTCCAGGCCGGTCTGACATTAAATTTTGTCCCATGAGTCCACCTATCATTTTGAGCGCCAAACCTGTCCAGGCGCGAAACGGCAAATTCTCCGATTAGTCTTTCCTGTTCGAGAGTTGTTATAGCGGACCTTAGCCTTTGAATCCTGTTTTGAAAATTTACAAAAGTACCGTTAATCTCGGCATAGGTCGCTGCCGGTAAAATAACAGCTGCACCTTCGGAATAATTATTGCGGATTGAGATCATATGGATACAGGATTCTACATTATTTAAGAATACGTCGGAACCCGGAATTCTTGATAAGTCATCATTCAAAATGCAGAGCATTTTAATATTACCCGCGCTGAGCATGTCGATAATTTCGTTTGTGTAAGGATGAATATTAAGCAGCTTTAATCCGTTAGCATTGGGAGTTTTGTCCGATCTTCTTAATATGTCATCGCCAAAGGTTTCTTCTATATGAGGGATGTAAAAGATATTATCGCTTTTGAATATTTCATTGGCAAATTTTTTAAGCGCATAATTATCTTCGAGTGTTGAAAAAGGGGAAGCAACAAACATTATTTCAGAGCTTTCATATTTTTTCAAAATGGAAATAGTCTTGGAAACGGCTTCATCCCAGTTGACATCTATTAACTGCTCTTTTTCTATAGAGCTGTCACTTAACCTTATCTGCGGCGACTTGATCCTTATTTCTTCATTATTAACAAACTTGATAGTATTCAATCTTCCCCAATCACAAAGCCAATATTGGTTTACATCCTGATTTTCGCGAGGTTCAATTCTTAAGATAGAGTTATTACGTACACCCATGATAGTATTACAGCCGCGTGCGCAGCCGGGACACAGAGTATCTGTAAAAGACATTTCCCACACTCTTGATTTGAATCGGAAATCCCGCGAAGTCAAAGCTCCTACAGGGCAAATTTCAATTACATTCATTGAATAAGGATTATCAAGCTCTTCTCCGGGAAACGTTTCAATCGTAACATGATCACTTCGCTGAACAAAGGTTAATTCCGGATCCTTAGCTATCTCTTCACAAAATCTTATACATCGTGAACAGCTGATACATCTTTCCTGATCAAACATAACATTAGGTCCCAAAGGAACACGCTTGTCCTTTTCCGTTTTCAGCTCATCGAATCTTGATATACCTACTCCGTATTGATAGGCATAATCCTGAAGCTTGCATTCTCCGGCTTCATCGCATATCGGGCAGTCAAGAGGATGATTTATCAATAGAAATTCCATCACTGCATTTTGTGCATGTATAACTTTTTCTGATTTAGTATGTACAACCATGCCCTCTGAAGCAGGCGTGGCGCATGCAATTGTCAGCTTGGGCATTTTTTCCACTTCTACCAGGCATATGCGGCAGTTGCCAGCTACGCTCATTGCAGGATGCCAGCAGAAATGTGCAATATCAATTCCCGATTTTGTCGCCGCCTGAATTATAGTCTGACCTTGAACAAACTCTACCTCATTATTGTCTACGGTTATTTTAGGCATATAATTTCTAAAGATTTTTTATCAAGTTAGTATGATTTTTAAATTTTATCAATTCAGTTTACTACAGCAGATTGAGAAGCATATGAATACAAGAAAACTATTACTGATTTCATCTGACAAAAATTTAATTGGCATTATAAAGACTTCTGCTTTGACTTTAACAAAGCTGAATTGTCAAATCAGCGTAGAGGAAACAGCAGTTAATGATGAAGCTATTGAGAAATCAAAAGCTGTAAATCTTAACCTTATAATTCTTGATAATGATCTTAAAACCATTGACCAAATGACATTTATAAAAGAAATACGTAAAAATATTAATTCAAAAAATAAGAAAATAATTTCGTTATATACTTCCGAAATAAATAAAGAAGAAATTTTTACGGCGGGCTGCGACAGCATAATGAGTAAGCAGGAATTTCAAAAAGTGGTGAACAATATCCTTGTGATATAATAAAATAATGACCTTGCGTTCAATTTTAAATTTTTAAATTATAGCAGGCTAAATCTAACCACAGCAAACTATAATATAAAAAATAGTCTGATCTATTTTCTCGAAAGCTCGTTAAATTTATCGAAGTTTTCCGCAGCCATATCCATTTCTCCCGAAGGCATAGTCAGGTCGGAAGAAGGCAAACTGACTGAATCGTCAAAATCATAATCGTTTTTTTCTTCAATAAAACTGTTTTCATTTTCTAAATTTAAATCAGAAAAAAAACGTTGCTGTTGAATTAATTCTTTGGCATACGGTTCAAATATGGTTCGTTCACCTTTTTCATCTGCATAGCCCCAAAGCCCGTTAGGGCAATATCTCTCATCTGACCATCCGGGATGATCAACTATAGGGTACAGGCATACTCCTTCTACCGGAAGTTTCATTTTTAATGATGCGCAAACTTCTCTTCCAATGAATTTCAGCCAGAGAGGGCGTGCTTCACCCTCAATTCCTGTTTCGGATATAAAAACGGGACGGGAATATCTTTGATAAATTTCATTTATCATAAAACGAAGAGGTAAATGATATGGGCTTGAAGGCGTTAGTAATTTACCATTGTGAATCCATTGATTGCTTATGTAATAATTAAGACCCATAATATCCAAATACCGGGGATTACCTCCCAGAGAAGTATTTGAATGCCCTGCTATCATATCCCAAACGTCAAATTGAGACAGACGGTATGATTCTGAAGAGATCCTTTCCTCCGGCTTATGCGGATGGGCAATTATATTAATCAAAGGGTCTGTATGGACAATTCTTGCCTCCGGACATATATCAAGAATTTCCTCACAGGCTGCAATTATTGCCCTGGCAAATTGAAATTTAATTTCATTGCCCCGTCCATTTGTAAAGGGGAAAAAGAAACCCCTTTCGCCAGCTGCAAAGGACAAAAACGAAGGCTCATTGATCGGAGCAATAAAAGGAATAGAATCTGATTCATTTAAATGCAATTTGATAAAAGCCCGGGCAAAGCTTCTAAAGTTTTCAATAAACTCATTATTAAATACATCAATATGTTCCGGCCAGCCAAAGTGCATCAGATCCCATATGACCTGCATTCCAGTTTGTCTGGCAGAAGCAAGCATAGGCAGTACGCTTGACCAGTCATAATTATCTTTTGATTTTTCAATCAAATGCCAGCGAAGGCTGTCTCTTGCTGTATTAATACCCAGGCCTTGTAATCTTTGATAATCTTTTAAAACAAATTTATCATGCTTTGTAGCTGAAATCATATCAAGGTGTTCATTGGCAGGAGGCTGACGATGAGTCGAGCCCTCAAAACCCCCGATAAAAAAACTCTGAAATATATCTGAATTCATTTTTTAAATTTAGAAAAATTTAAATTGATTTTCTATCTGCAAATATAAAAGAGGAAAAGTTAAATTAATATATCTTTAGTAAAAGTAGTAAAAGAGCAAATGACCTCACGCTTTGACGTAACTGGAAGTTTTAACAGAATTCTTATCACATATTATTTTTTTTATTTAAACACTATTTTGAAAAATGGAAATCACGTATAAGATTTTTTATTTTTTAAGCGGAATTGTCTTTCTCATTTCAGTTCTCGGCTCAACTCTATTCAAGCCAATGTTCGATTCTATATCCGAATCAACCATGGAATTCTCTGGAATGAAAAAAAGTTATTTTCAATCTGCAGATGACAAAATTGATGATCTTATTTACAAATCCAAACAGATTGAATTTCAAATTGAAAAGCTGAAGAAATTTTTCAGTAATGATAAAGTGGATGAAAGTAAATATCAAAAAGAAAACAGCCGGATGGTAGAAAAAACTTTTTATGCACCATTAATATCAATGCTGGGTTACGTATATAGAATTGGATTTTTTTTCCTGTCGCTGATAATATTATTATTCGCAATAATCTTCCATCTTGTATATAAGAGCATGAGGTTAAGAAGTAGAGTAAGAAAGCTGGAGGAGATAGTATTAACAGGTACCTGAGACTATAGTTACTTCCGGGACTCAGAGACTAAAAGAAGTTGAAACAAAATGGAATACATAGATATATTTTTTGACAAAAATTATTACTGACATAAATATCGCAGTAAAGGAGATCAAAAAAGGAAATGCAGTAGGCATACCCACAGAAACAGTTTATGGACTCGGAGCAAATGCATTAGACAAAAATACAGTCATTAAAATTTTCGAGGCAAAAGACAGACCGAAATTTAATCCTTTAATAGTGCACGTACGAAGCATTGATTGTTTTACCAAATACGGAAAAAATATTCCCGAAAATGTTTATAAGCTGGCAGATGCATATTCCCCCGGACCTATTACTTTTATTGTACAAAAAACAAATGTGATTCCGGATATTGTGACAGCCGGCAATACAAGCATTGCTTTAAGAATACCTTCTCATCCTGTTTTAATGACATTACTAAGTGAATCCGGCTTACCTCTGGCAGCTCCTTCAGCAAACAGATCAGGAAGAATTTCACCCACCTCTGCAAAAGAAGTTCTGGAAGAGCTCAGTGGTAAAATTGAATATATACTCGATGGTGGAAAGTGCAGCGTTGGAATTGAATCAACAGTTGTGACCTTTTTAGAAAACGATGTAAAAATTTTAAGGCATGGCTTTATAACAAGAAAAGATATTGAAAAAGTGATCGGTAAAATAAGTAATGCAACACCTGAAAAGATCATTTCTCCGGGTCAATCAAAAAATCATTATGCTCCCTCCACGCCGTTATATTTGATAGAAAGTTATGATATAGTTAATAGCATTAAAAATAAAAGAATTGGTTATTTGGATTGGCAAAAGTATAAAACTCTTAAGGAGATAGCTCTGAATTTATTTGAAGACCTGAGAAAACTTGATAAGAATAAATATGATTTTATTGTAAGTGAAAAGGTCGAAGAATCCGGTCTGGGAGTAGCCATTAATGACAGGCTCGAAAAGGCGTGCAGAGGAAGAATGAAGATGATTAGCAATGAACTAATCGTTATTAAAAAATAATATGCCCGATAGAATAATAATTGAGTTTGACGATGAAAAAAACAAGACTGAGAAGGATGAAACAAGACTTGTTATTAATCTGGATGAAGAAAAAAAGATAGAAGTTGATAATTTTGAAGAAGATTATGAGGAATCAATATTAAAATCAAAAATCAATTCTTTTTATAAAAGCGGTCCGGGGTTAGATAACTATTTTGAAAGTGAACTTAAATTCCCCGAGGGAATAGATAAAGGTTTCAGAAAAAAATTCAGCTTAAGCATTAAAGATGAATTTTTTAATACAATTCTGGAAAGTAACAGATTTATTATATTATCTTCCAAAGGCGGGAATATTTATCTGATAGACAGATTTAAAGGGGTTATAACAGAAAAAATATTTTTTGAGAATGAAACGTTTGAAAAGACCGGACTTGTTTTTAACAATCAGATTTTTATAAATTCAATAAGAAAGATTTACCGGCTGGAATATCACATCGAAAAAAAAATAGAACAGGAAGAGATTTATTTCACAGGCAACGAAAAATTATTATGGAGTAATTTAAATAGGTTTAAAGATTACCTTTTATTTACGGAATATAGCAGCTCAGATAAAAGAGCAAATCTTAAAATCATAGATATGAGCAATTCTTATAATGTTACTGAATTTAATTTCGATGTGAATCGTTTTATAAGTGACCGGATCTGTATTGCTAACGATTGCGCTTTTATTTTGTTTGATTCTAAGCTTTTGATTTACGATCTGGAAAGACAGATTGGAGAAATACATACGCCGGAAATAAAAACCGATGAAAATTCTTTTATATTTTATTTAAACTATAGGATTTATATTACATCACATTTAAATGAGCTATACTACGCAGACCTGCCTTCACTGAATTCTAGTTTTAAGAATACCGGGATTAAGAATAATTATATTAATTCAATTGGAGCTTTTGCGGATAACATTTTTATGGGAACACTGGATGGATGGAAATTCTATAAATCCAGCGGACTGCCGGTTTACAACTTTGAAGATGAATACGAAAATAAAATAGAAGCTATTAGCAGCAATGTATTACTTGTTTCTCAGAAAAATAAAATCGTTTTTTGTAATTTGAACCGGTTCCAGGAAGCAGAAGGTTATGTTATTGCCTCAAAGGAAAAACCTCAGTCAATCGAGATTGTCTCTGCGGTATTTTCAAAGAATGAAATTTTTATTCTTACGAAAAACGGTATTTTAGAGGGATTTACAAATGATCAACTAAACATTCATGTTTGAACATATAAACGGAGTGAAGTATTTTATTGTATTGCAGGTTTTACTATTTTCAACAAGCTGTTCCGCTCAAAAAGAAAATCAGTTTATTTTTCTTTTCGATAATTCCGGAAGCATGTCGCCCTATTACTTACAGCCTCAGAGTAACTTCAAATTATTCTGCAGAACACTCATAAAAAATTCACTCAAACCGGATGACATGGCGGATGTGCTTATATTTACCAAGACAGATCCTTCACGTGGAATTGCTTCACCAAAATCTCTGTTTGAAGGAAATACCAGCAGCTTGGTAATGGATAATGTAATGAATCAATTTGTGTTGATGTCCGGAAAAGATAACAAAACAGGCACGACTGATCTTATAGAAGCACTGGATAAAGGTATTGCCAAAATTAAAGGGAATACCGGAATAGTTTGGTTAATTACTGATAATATAAATGATAACTCAGGCAGCGGTGACTCTTCTTATCAGAACACTCTTGAGTTTTACAAAAAACTGAGAAATGACAGCCGCATTCAAAAAATTCTTCTATATCCGATTCCTGAAAGGCTTATCGAAGGAAGTGATACAACAAAAGGATATGTGGCTTACGGAATTATATATTCAAAAAATACCTTATCCCAACAGGATCTGGAGTACTATGACGGGGTTTTAAGAGGAGCAGGCATTAAGCAAAAGGCAATCACATTAAAGCCTCTTGATATAGGAACAATAGTTTTAAAACCCAGAGTAACCCAAAGCAAAATCTCTCCCGGGAAGTTATATTATGACGGATCAACTTTGCGTGGTTTTGGATTTGAGGAAGGAGAAAAAGTAAAAGAAACTTTTAATGACCTTTCGCTTAAGTCTAATCTTTATCCATATATAATAAAAAGCGCCAAACTTAGTGTGGGCTTAGAACATTTTACTTCCTCTGATTATTCTGTTAAAACTCTTGGTACCCAGACGATCTCTCCGTCCACTGTAAGAAACGTATCTCCGGAAGGGGAAGTCACGGGTTTTTCAGTTATATTTAATTTACCGGAAATTACTCCGAAGTTTTCTTTTAACACAATTTTCAAAGAAGATTTCTCAATTGGTGGTGATCTGATACTTGACGTGTCACAGGTTGATATTTTACTCGATGAAAACTATGTAAATAATTTCCGCGAAGTCTTTGCATTGCAGTCAGTACCGGAAATTTTTCAACCTGTCCTCAAAGATAAAAAAATAATTACAAAAATTCCCATGGAAATAAGGATGAAGTACGGCCCCTGGAGGTTATTTGTTTTAATCGGACTGATCGCGTTTCTGATTGCCCTAATTTTATTCTTTATATTTTTAATGTTAAAGAAAAAATGTTTTGAATTAATTCTTGACAATGTTACACAGCAGGAAATTTGCCTTGGAGGATTGTCATCATATTCGGTTTCAAATCATTTATCGGGAGAGCTCGGCAGGATCAAAAAATCATTGTTCGGCAGCTTGAATTTCACCTATTCAAAAAAAACAACTTCGCCCGGTATTTCTGTGAAGCTTATTAATGATATACCAATTGAAATTCAGTTCGAAGATGAAGGATTTAAAACTAATTCTTTAAGTCTCATAATAAAGAATACAGAAAAGAACAGCAATTCCAACCCGGGTTCTGCGGCTGAACCGGGAATTTATTAGATGATTGAAAATAAATATTATAGCAATATTTAATAAACTTGCTTAGATTTTATTTAAATTAAAATTAAATATACTTTTTGATTCTAGATCTACTAATTAAAATAATTTAAGAATTTGTGAAATAACCCTGGGTTTTAAAGACATTTTTATTCAATCTTAATGATTATTGTCATTACTTTGAAAATCAGGGCTAAATAGAAAAGTAGTTTTAATGGTAATCAAAAGGTTTATAATTTTTGTTGCAGCATTTCTTTTTTCTTCTCTGCTATATTCCCAGCAAAATCCAAACCCAAATTATAAAACTTATATTGCAAAGGTAGGCAACCGGGATACACTTGTAAATATCGGGGATAAATTTATAATACAGTTTTCCGATATACTGACTCTGCAGAATAATATCTTATCCCCATCAACTGATTATACTTTCAATTATCGGGAAGGCATTCTTAATCTTAGTAAGAACCTTTTCCAGAAATATAATCTTGATACATTTCAAGTCTATAATTTACAAATTCAATATGACGTATTCCCGTATAATCTCAAAGATGAATATTCGAACTTTGATATATCTGTAGAGCGTGATACAACCACCGGTGATACTGTGCAGATTGCAACCCAAAAGAAGGATTTTATGGGGACAATTTT